>NZ_FMXB01000005.1:23318-163318 GCF_900103415.1 Methanobrevibacter millerae | reverse complement strand
TACAGATTTTAGGCTTTAAGGGAGAAATAGATTCAGTTGGAGATACATTAGATAAGATTAACTCCATTAAAAAGGATTCGCAGATTATTCAACTGCTGAATTCTGACGCCATTGCAGGAAAAAGGCATGTGCTGCACGGCGTTAACCAGGCATTTCTCGCATTTGAAAGGAATGAAAATCTTGCAAATGACTTAAGTGTTGAAATATGCCTCAGATGCTCTGCCCAAAGACAGATATCAAAGGCCTTTGATTTATTGGGTCTTAAGGAAGGACCTATGAACCTGTGCGCCATATTAATTGACTGCGGAGATTATACGGAAGAGTTATCTCAACTGTTTGCATCAGATGAAAGCGTTTTACTTCCAGATGTGGAAAAATTAAAGAAAATCTATTCGATTAATGATGATGAGCTTGAAATATTGGATGTTGAGGATATTATTATAGACAGGATAACAAGGCTCATTGCAGATTATTAATTGCACTGATTATTTCATCCAGATACTCTTTTTGAAGGCAGTTATAGTTCAGATTTTTGATTTCGATTGAAATCGCCTTTGCTTTTACCCTGTTGTAGTTGGGACATTGGGTAATGAATCCGCTTCTGTTGATGGGTAATACTTTTTTCAGCTTCCAGGTTTTTTCCTTGGAATCATCATCCCGGATAATTAAATTGACGCCTCTTTTATCGCTATGTATTGTGTTAGGTATGTGTTTTTTTAGATAGTTTGTTGCATTTACTGTGACTTGTAAATTTCTTTCAACACTTTTAAGTTCCTCATATATACCACTTGAAATAATTTCATTAGTTTTGCTTAATTTCAATGGCAGTGAGCTTTCCCTGAAGACTTTTTCATCATTGGAGCATATGAATCCACCGCTTCCGACATTGATTATCTTTGGCTGTCCCGTTGATGCAATGACAATATCTGAGTTTCTGCAGCTTCCCAATATTTTCTTTTCATCCCCTATTCCTGCTGATGCGTCTTCTATCGTCGTAATCCCGTTGCTTTTGCAGTATTTTGAAATTGCCTTTACGTCCTGTTCGGCGGTATAGCCTGCAAAGCTGGTATATATCAGTGCAGAATCGTCGGGAATGTCCAATTCGTCTATTTCATTAGGGTTAATTAGTCCCAAATCGGTTTTAAGTAAAATAATTTCCTTTTTCAGGAATTTGGCAATCTGTTTGAATCCGTGCCATGCTCCCTGATCTGGTATTATGACGCTTCCATTAACAGAATTCAATGCCGCGAAAATACTGTTGTTTCCGCTTGAGGTTATTCTTCCATGTTCGGCGCTGGTCAGTTCACAGACTCTTATTTCGCAGTCCTTCTCGAAAGTGGTGTTTTCCAGTTTTCCTGAGGCAACGTCAGACATTATTTGTTTTGTTTCATTTTTTGGCGTTTTGAATTCAAATAACATATTAATCATTTCTTAAAGTACATGTCAAGGGTGGTCTGTTTTGTGTGAAGCATTTCATTAAGAAGCGTTCCCTGATTTACAAATTCCTTAACAGGGATTCTGAGTTTTGTCCCTGCATATTTTAGTGAATCTTCCAATGTTTCAAATTCGAGGTATGGCTTTTTCATTGCTTCTTTAATGTTTTCACGTACGTTAAAAACGCCTAATGGTACGTAATTTTCATACGCTTCTCTTAATATAATTACTCCGGACTGTTTTTTGATTTTTGAAAGGTAATCAAGAACAACCATTTTTGCAGTGTAATAGCACCCTCCAACGATAGAATATTCCTTTTTGCCGCCGTTCGTTTCGTAATCCGAAAAAATTAACCTTTCATTTCCCATAATTTTAATGAATGCCTCATACCATTCGTATTGCCATTCAGTTGGAGTTAATATGATTACATAATATGTATTTAGAGCTCCAAATTCAAAGACTCTGCAGGTATCCAGTATTTCAAATTTTCTTACATCCTTTAAAAATTCATCTGCAAGTGTTGAATCGCATGCTGTAATTGACCATCTTGTCGGAACAAGCTTTCTTCTGTTTTTGGTTCCAATGGCTCCCACAGAAAAGGCTTTCTGCATTGCCGAGAAGGGCACTTCCTTATTGTGTAGGTTTACAACTGCGTCTACAGCTTTCAAGTCCGTATCGTAAAATGTCTTTTCAAGCTGTCTGTCCCATTTTACTGCATCTATATCAAATTTTTCGATGACTGCGCTAGGTCCGTGGGGAGTGCTGTCTTCCGTTAGCATTAATCCGGTCGGCCTTCTTCCGAAGGTGGCTTCGCTGTCTATTGATGTTGATGCAAGGGAAATGTCTTGAAGCTTTTCAACGAAAGGATTTTCCAAATCGTCAATCTTAATCAGCTGCTTTCCCCTTACAAGGCTCATCCTATAGTTGATTATATCCTCCTGTTGCTTGTTCTGCCCAATCCAGGATTCCGGCGAGTCCATAATTGATGTGTCACCTGTTTCGCCGACCATCATAGGTCCGGCATAGACTTTGGGATATGACCATCTTCCAATAAATACTGATGGTGGTGTGCTTCCTTCAAGGTTTTTTCCAACATTAACAGACTTCATTTGGATTTGCTCTGTTAATTTGGCCAAATAAGCGTTTTTGGAGGTAATCATAATAAAATAAAAAAAGTAAAGAGATTAAATCTCTTGTTTAACAGAATTCGATAGTTGCAGGTGGCTTGTCACTTACGGATAATGCAACGTGGGTCACTTCTGAGATTTCGGAGGTTATTCTTTTTGAAATAGTCTGAATCAGTTCCCATGGAAGCTCCGCTACGGAAGCGGTCATGGCGTCAATTGAGTTCACGATTCTAACAACAACCAGGTATCCGAAGTCCCTTTGGTCCCCCTTAACTCCTGTGACTTTGGTGTCTGTAAGTACTGCGAAATATTGCCATACGTCCTTGTCAAGTCCTCTTGCTTCAACTTCGTCGCAGACGATTTTGTTTGCTTTTCTGCAGACTTCAACGTTTTCCCTTGTAAGTGCTCCGACTACACGTACTCCGAGTCCAGGTCCAGGGAACGGTTGTCTGTATACGGTTGTAGCAGGAAGGCCTAATTCGTCTCCGATTTCCCTTACTTCATCCTTGTACAGATCACGGATAGGTTCACAGAGTTCCAGTTCCATTCCGCTTGGAAGAGCCAGATTGTGGTGGGATTTGATTTCGCCTTTGGTTTCAATCCAGTCAGGTGCAATGGTTCCCTGTACCAGGAATTTTGCTCCGGATTCAATTGCTTCCCTTTCAAAGACTTCAATGAATACCCTTCCGATGATTTTCCTTTTCTCTTCCGGGTCATCCACGCCAGCGAGCTGATCCATGAATTCGTCTGAAGCGTCAACAAACTTGAAATTGAGTCTGTCCTTGAAGGTGTTTGTTACCTGTTCAACTTCGCCGGCTCTTAAAAGGCCGTGGTCTACAAAAACAGCAGTCAAGTTATCGCCGATAGCTTCCTGAACAAGCACTGAGCAAACTGAACTGTCCACTCCGCCTGAAAGTGCAATGATGGCTTTTTCATCGCCAATCTGGTCTTTGATTTTTTGAATTGCGTCTTCAATAAATTCTTTTGGGCCTAACATTCTAACCACTTACTCTTCTTCATCTTCTTCTTCGTAATCTTCAATAATCTGTTTAATAATGGCTTCCAATCCGTTATCGTTACCGGCTTCAATGGCTTCAAATATTTCATCATATTTAATGAATTTTTCGAGTTTTACAGATTTTGCTCCAATTCCAGAGATTCTAAAGCCGTATTCTTCATCGCCAACTTGGATGTTTACGTATTGTTTTTTCAATCCGTCCTTATTTTCCATTGCTTTTTCTTTTAAAGCTTCTACGTTATCAATCATTATTACACCTATCTTTTACATATTTTATAGAAATTTTCGAATATTTGTGATCCTTTAGGGGTGTGATGCACTTCAGGGTGGAATTGGATTCCATATACATCCTTGCTCTTATGTTTAAAGGATTCAATATCGCATAAGTTAGAATTAGCCAAAATCTCAAATTCATCCGGTATGTTTTTAACTTCATCTTTGTGTGAAGACCAAACCTGCATTTCAGGAGCTAATCCTTCAAATAAGTTTTCGTCATTAATAATATTAATTTTAACCTGAGCATAACTTTCGGTATCTGAAGTGGATACTTCTCCTCCGTAGGCTTTAGCAATTAACTGATGGCCTAAGCATATTCCTAAAATGGGAATGTCAAAATGCTTGATGTATTCCTCGCTGTTACCTGCTCCTTCGATGGAAGGTCCTCCTCCTAAAATAAGTCCTGTTGGACTTTTGGCTTCCAGTTCTTCAATGCTTAAAGTGTTGGAAACCAGTTCGGACTCCATTTTAAGATATTGTAAACTGCGCTGAATTCTATGATTGTATTGGCCTTTATTATTAATTACTAAAATAGTCATGTTATACTCCAAAATATTATATTATTATTTTTGGTTTTTTTCATTTATTAAAGTATTGTGCATCAAAACTTTATATAGTAGTGTAAATAAATAAAAGTCACATGGAACTTAGAGATTTGATATTTGTTATTGTCGCAATTTTAGCGGCTGTTGTAATATTTAAAGTGTTTATGTGGTTATTGCCAGTATTCGTCGTTTTAATAATAGCGTTTTTCATTTATATCTTTCTTTCCGAGAGATACAACTATTAACCTTGCTTGATGTCATGGTATGCGGATGTGGCTGCAACTGCACCTTCTCCACATGCTACGACCCACTGCTTTAAGCCGACGCAAACATCACCTATCGCATAAACGTATTCCACATTAGTTTTCTGTTCCTTATCCACGATAATGTGGCCAGTTTCATCAAGATTAACTCCCAATTGAACTGCCAGTTCCGTATGGGGTATGTATCCGACGCTTATGAATACTCCATCTGTTTTCATTTCACTTAATTCTTCTGTTTTAGTATCCTTTAGGACAACTGATTCAACGATCATGTCCCCTTTAATCTCTTCAACCGTCGCATTATAGATTACGCTGATTCCTTCCGCTTTTACCATGTTCTGCAGGTGCTTTTGAGCTCTGAACTCATCTCTTCTGTGGACAATCGTAACGTTGCATCCAAGGTTTTTCAGATAAATGGCTTCCTGAAGCGCGCTGTTTCCCCCGCCAACCATTATAATGTCTCTTGACTGGAAAAAGAGTCCGTCACAGGTTGCGCAGTAGCTAACTCCACGGCCTAAAAACTCCTCTTCTCCCGGAACATTCAGATGGCTGTGTGAGCTTCCGGTTGCAAGGATTACAGTTTTCGTTAGGTATTCGTTTTTATCCGTTTTTACTGTGAATCCATCATCGTTTTTTTCTATGTTTAAAACGTTTTCGAATTCATGGATTTCGGTGTTCTTTTCGGCCTGGGTTTTCATTATTTCGGTTAGCTTAAGCCCTGAAATGTTTTCGTATCCAGGATAGTTTTCCATTTCCGGAACTTCCCTACCTATTCCTCCAGCAAGGTCCTTGTCCAAAATCAGGTTCTTTGTTCCCTGGCGTCCTGCATAGATTCCTGCCGTTAAGCCGCCGGGACCTCCTCCAACAATAATAATATCATAACTGTCCATATTAATCACTAGTTAATATGTATAACATTATTGTATTTAAAAATTAGTTCATTAAAAAAATAATGGAAAAAAGGATTATTCATCCTTTCTTCTTGTATATCCAAAAATAAGTATTGCCATTACTGCAACTATCGCAATGATATATGGCAGAGGGGACTGTTCGGCTTTTTTAGAAACGTCATCTTTTTTGGTTATTTCGTGTGCCGTATTTTCCTTGCCGACTGTACTTGGAGACTCATCGGCAGTATTTGGCTCTTGATTCTGGTTTTGTGCACTTTGCATATTGCTTATGCCTGCACTTGTATCCAGGGTTGTTGTGGAGTTGCTTTGCGTATTGACGCTTTCAAGTACTTCTTCAATCATTTCCTGAATCTCTTCCGGAATCGTTTGTGTGCTGTCGCTTTCAATCTTTTCAGTGTCAGTTTGAGTAGTGTTTGTGTTTTCGTTAATTATGTCTGTGCTGTTTTGGGTTTGATTTGAGTCCTTGTTTGTGTTGTCACTTGAATTTGTCTGTAACTCCTTGTTGGTATTGTTTTCAACAACATCATCACTTTGATTTGTATTTTCCGGAGTTTCTGTCTGATTTGTTATTTCAGGAGTTTCCGGATGATGATTCGGCTTTTCATCAGGCACATGAGGAGTGTCATCAGGATTTGAAGGTTTTTCCTTTGGAGTTACAACATATGTATTTCCGTTTTCATCGACGAATATGGTCGGGGATTTAATCAAATCGTTAGTGATGAATGCCTTTTCCCATTCGTCGCTGTTCGGATCGATATCCCAGATGTTTCCATCGAAGCTTGTGCCAGTTGCAGTCGTTTCATCAACGTAAACCAGGGATCCGACTTTTGCAGTATTTCCGCTAATTATGTTGTTGCTGAAAATAACCGTAGACGGAATATGTGGAGTTTCCTCGGCAATGAAGATTGCACCGCCTTTTCTTTTGGCAGTGTTGTTTAAAATCTTGGAGTTGGTTACATTTAACCCTCCGGATGTTATCATTGCACCGCCCTGAATTCCGGCATAATTATTGGAAATTGTACAGTTGTTAACGGTCAGCTGTCCAGGCCAGTTGTAAAGAGCTCCACCCCATTCTTTTGCATTATTGTTGTCAAAAGTACAGTTTTCAGTCAATGTTGTGGAATAGACGCCCACACGCAGGGCTCCTCCGTCACGTTCTGCGTAATTAAGCCTGAACGTTGAATTGTAGATGTATGAGTTTCCCCAGTATGTGGCGAGTGCTCCTCCATCATGCCCTGCTGAGTTATTGATAAAATTACAGTTTGTAGCGTTCAGGAATCCGTAATTGGTAAAGGTTTCCCATTTTATCCTATGCTGTTCGCCTGCAATGTCAATAGCTCCTCCGTTGTGTCCTGCAGTATTGTTGATGAAATCACAATGGTCGACGTATATCTGTCCGCCCAGTTCTGAATGGATTGCTCCACCGTAATCTGGACCTTTTCCGTTGATGAATGTAAGATTGAAGAATTTAACTTTGGAAACTGAATTGACTAGAATGATGCTATTTGTATGATTGCTGTCAATAATAACATCACTGGTATTTCCCAATCCCTGTAAAGTTATGTTTTTATCAATTTCAATCCCTGATTCGACATATGTTCCGGGCATTAGGAAAATAACGTCATTATCGTTTACGTTATTTACAGTATCCTGTATTGACATCGTATTGTCAATCGTCACGTTTTCCGCTGAAACATATGGAATCATTAAAAAGATTAATAAAACCAATATGATTAGGCCTTTCTTTATTTTATTCACCTCCTTATGAAATATTATCTAAAAATAAATTAATAAGTCTTTCTATTGAAATGTAAAAATATATTATTAATAATTTTACTTTATTCAATTTTTGAATTATGATTTTTGATTATTTTAACATAAATTGATGTTAAAGTTATTTTTTTGTATAAATAGGCATGTATGATTTTTAGTTTAGTTTTTTAAAATGAATTGAACTGTATTGATTTAATCGTTATGAAATATCTTTTAATTAAAGTATATATACTTCTTATGTTAATAGTTAATGTACTCTTTAAAGGAGGTTTTCAAATGACAAATTTAGACAAAAATGTTGAAGATCAAATCGAAGCAATTGTTGAAAAATACCAAAAGGAAGATAATAAACTTTTGAATTATCTCATAACTGATGATGAAATCACATTTTTCTCATCAATCAACAACGGTAAGAAAATAACTGCTGAAGATTTGCAGAAAGTTGCAGAAGTATTGAACGGTACTTTTGAAGGATTTGAAATAATAAATCAGGAATACAGATTTAAATTTAAGATGAATCTCTAGATTCATTATTTTTTTTAATTTTTTAAAAAGAGAGGTTAAGGTGTTTATCGCACAATTAAACACCTTGTGTTTTGGAAAATCTTTTGGCAGATAAATTTTTCCAAATTTTTAAATTAGAAAATTGTGAAAACTAATTTAATTTTTTGAGAGTTTTTGGATAATAATGTATAATAGCAATGTGTTTTAGGTTCGCCTAAACTTTTACATCACTAGTTATAATGTTGGAATTAATAATATATAAAGCTTTCCATTTTTTTAGGTATTCCTAAATTTTAATAAAAAAAGATTTTGGAAAATCTCAGATGAGATTTCCTTAAATTAATTTCTGAATTTCTTCACGAACGATTTTGTTGACCAGACCGCCGTCGGCTTTGCCTTTAAGCTGCTTCATACACATTCCCATTAAAGGCCCCATTGCGCCCATCTGACGTTCCTTAACCATTCCTTCATTTTGAGCCACAATGTCTGCAATGATTTTAGCCACGTCATCTTCGCTCATCATGATTAAGTTGCTTTTCTCGGCGATTTCTGCAATGTCTGTGTCTGGAGCTTTAATAGTCTCGACTGCAAGTTTGCGAACGCTGTCTTTTGCAATCTTTCCTTCAGCTAAAAGGGTAAAGATTCCTTTGTAATGATCCAGGGTCAATACATTAACGTCATGGCCTTCCCTTTTGATTTCACGTAAATCATATGCAAGAAGTGATGCTACAGGTGTTGCGTCAACGTCAACGTCAGCCAAAATTGCTTCAAAGGTATTTGCTTCCTGCCTTTTGACAAGCTGTGTAGCCAAATCTTCGCTTAACTTATACTCTTCGATGATTCTGGCCTGCTTGACATCCGGAAGTTCCGGCAAGTTGTTTGCAATAGGCTCGATTCTCTCATCAGTAATCTTAAAGAGCGGAATGTCCGTTTCAAGATACATCCTGTTTGCGGTTGGAAGAGGTCTCATGTATTCGGTGTTGCCGTCATCCAAAGCCTTACGGGTTTCCTCAACAACTCCGTCAAGACCCAGTTCGGCTCTTCTTTTAACTTCTTCTAAAGCTGAAACGGCAATGTCCTCGTCGTGAGCTACAATGATGAATGCGTCATCTTCGCCTATTGATAAATGTTCATTTACTTTATCAACTTCCTCTTGGGTTATTCCGTAAGCAGGCAATTCGTCTGAATGGAAAATGCCTGAAACTCCACGTTTTTTGGCATAGCTTGCAATTTCAGTACCGAACCTTCTTCCAGGCTGCACTTCACGGCCAATCAATCCGTCAAAGCCTTTAAGCACTACGGCCTTAATCGTTTCGGCGGACTTTAAGATCTTGGATTCGGTATCTTCAAATAGCTCATCCAAAGTGTGAATCTCATCTAAAACTTCAGCATTTCTTGCGTTAAGCTCCTTTTTAATGTCAATTAATACAAGTTGCCTTTGCACTTCCCTTTCAACGATTTCACTCATCAAGTCAAGATCCTGAACACCCTTGATTTCAACACGTGCCCCTTCGGCAATGGAAATGTTCAAGTCTTGCCTGATTGTACCGAGACCCCTTTTTACGTTGGTGCTTCTTAAAATCTGGCCGAGCATATATGCGACTTCCCTTACCTGTGCAGGGTCATGCATTGAAGGGTCAGTAGTGATTTCAGCCAAAGGAATACCTAACCTGTCAAGTCTGAATTCGGTAAATCCGTCCTTGGTTTCGATTCTTCTTGCAGCGTCCTCTTCAAGCCCAAGACTTTCGATTACAACCCTTCCGTAAGGGGTGTCAAGGTATCCGTCGGTTGCAACCATTCCAGTTCTTTGAAATCCTCCGGTGTTACTTCCGTCAATAACCTGTTTTCTCATTGTATGGAACTCATCTACAATATGCATGTTCATCAGGCATGCAATGGTAATGCAGATGTCTAAAGCCTCTTCATTTAAGCTGTGGGGAGGTTCGTCATCGTTTTCAACAAGACAGGTGTGCTTTTCGAAGTTTTCATATTTGAAATTAAGCCCTCTTAGAGATTCCTGCAGTGCTGCTCTGTCGATTTCTCCAAGCTCTGACTGGGTTGGCCTTAATTTCCTTTGAATCAGTTCAGTATAATCGTCATCAACCAGTTCCGTTTTACATGGGCAGAATAATTTATGTTCGCTGTTTAATTGCTGATGAATTTCAAGTCCCATTTTTAATCCTAATTCGTTATAATCCATTTTACCACCCTAATTCAAGAAATCCTTAATTGATGATTTTTGTGAAAATTCACCTGCAATATTATTTTGCATAATCTCTTTAACTTCATCGTAATCGTCGCTTTGACCTAATGCCCAGCATAATTTGACATAGGCGGTTTCAGGGGTCATGTCCATTCCGGAGATTACTCCGGCATCGATTATTTCACGGCCCGTTGAATAAACGTTCATGTTAACCCTGCCGTAGAGACATTGTGAGGTCATAACTACAGGAATCTTTTCGTCCGCTGCTCTTTTGAATGACTCAATCAGATTGTCTGGAACGTGTCCGAGACCGGTTCCCTCAATTACGATTCCCTTATATCCCTTATCAATGTGATATTCGATGAACTCTTCTGAAATTCCCGGAAAACTCTTGATGAATCCGACTTTCTCTTCAATGGCTGTATTCACTTCCAGTTCATTTTCGCCACGTTTGACATAATTGTACTCGGGATTAACGTTGATCTTTTTATTTTGGATTTTAGCAATCGGCTGAGCGTTAATGCTTCTGAATGTATCTCTGCGGCTTGTATGCATTTTTCTTACCTTCGTTCCTCTGTGGAGGTAAGTGTATTCGTCGTTAAGGCTTCCGTGCATGCACACGCAGACTTCAGCGATGTCTGACTTTGCTGCAATAACGGAATCAATCAGATTGATGTTTGCGTCGCTTGAAGGTCTGTCTGAACTTCTCTGCGCACCAGTAATTATTATTGGAACAGGAGTTTTAAGCATGAAGCTCAATGCGGCTGCAGTATAGTGCATAGTATCGGTACCGTGAGCTATTACAACGCCGTCAGCGCCTTCGGAAATATCTGAAGCAATCTCTTCAGCGGCTTTCACCCAATATTCAGGCTTCATGTTTTCACTTAATATATTATATAACGCCTTTACGTTGTAATTTGCATAATCCAATAATTCCGGGTTGGCCTTTACCAGATCGGATGCTGTAAACTTAGGATGCACAGCTCCTGTCCTGTAATCGATGACTGAAGATACAGTACCTCCGGTAGATACAATAGAAATGTTCTGCTTGGAAGGGTCGGTTGGAATTTCCTCTTCGTCATAGCCGATTTTAGGCTTGTCTCCCTTTTCAATTAACTCGGCTGTGGTATTGTCAATGGCCACGCCTATATTGTAACCGCTTGACAGTTTGATAACCAAATATCCGTCATCGGCGTCTTCAGGCCTGTCAAGCAAAATACCGGTATAGGAAATGTCTTCCTTGTGAACTTTGATGGTATCTCCTATACTTAAACCGTAATTTTCCAGATAATCTTTTGAAAGTTCTTTATATGTCATTAAATCACACTATAAATTGTTTTTTAACCATTCCGCTCCGGCTTCTAAAACTTCAATGTTCACGTCAATGACCTTAGGCTTTGATGCAAACATTTCACGAATAGCGTTTTCATAGGATTCACGTTTTAAAACGTCACCCAATTCGGTTAATGCACCTAAAAGCGCAGTGTTTGCGGTTCTTGCGTTTCCATGCTCTTCTGCAATGTCAACACAAGGCATTGCAATAACCTTAACGTTTCTGTCGGTTTCAAATTCGCCGATTTTTGCGTCGTAAAGTATAACTCCACCTTCCTTAACGTCAGCTGAGAACTGTTCAAGTGAAGGTTTGTTTAAAGCGATAAGAATGTCAATGTCATCAACAACGGGAGTTCCTATTGTTTCGTTTGAAATCACAACTGAACAGTTGGATTTTCCTCCCCTCTGTTCAGGTCCGTAGCTAGGATACCATGACACGTGCTTTCCTTCCGCACATGCTGCCTGGGCAATCGTCAAACCGGCACTCAATACTCCCTGACCTCCAAATCCTGAAACTTTAATGCTTACAGGTTCGATATCCTCATCAACATAGCCTGAGCCTTCTGTCCTGTTAACATTGAATATCTTGTCCAGTGATTCGGTTGAAAAGTCACTTGGAGGTCTCTTAACAGGTTCCTTTTTGTATAGGTTGTTTCTGAAGTTTTTAACAGGGAATTCCTTTTCCATCTGCTCTTCAATGAATTTCTGTGCACTTGCAACATCCTGCTTTAAATTGGTAGGACAAGGTGATAGCACTTCAACGAATGAATAACCTTTGCCTTCCTTTTGAACGGTCAGTGCCTGCTTGATTGCAAATTTGGCAAGCCTTATCTTTAAAGGATTTGCAAGTGAAACCCTTTCAATGAATACCGGTGCCTTTAATGTATTGATTAACTCGCACATGTGCGTAGGGTGTCCGGTATAGTCAGGATCCCTTCCGGTCTGGCAGGTAACTGTCTTTTCACCGATTAATGTTGTAGGAGCCATCTGTCCACCGGTCATTCCGTAAACTGTGTTGTTCACGAAAAATACTGCAATCTTTTCTCCTCTGTTTGCAGCCTGAAGGGTTTCATTCAAACCGATTGAAGCCAAATCTCCATCTCCCTGATAACTCATTACAATTGCATTATCTTCGGCTCTTGAAATACCTGTGGCTACTGCAGGTGCTCTTCCGTGAGCGGTCTGGAAGTTTCCGCAGTTGAAATAGAAATAAGCATATACTGAACATCCTACAGGAGAAATCATAACGCATCTTTCCTGTATTCCAAGCTCATCCATACATTCAGCTATTAATTTGTGCAATATTCCATGTCCACAACCGGCACAGTAGTGAGTAGATTGAATGTTGGTTCCTTTTCTAGGATACTCTTCTAAAAGGGATTGTGGATTTCTACGTATCTGCAATTCATAATCTTTATTAATTTCTTCACTCATCTTTCCACATCCTTAATCAATAATGTTCGGGCTTGCCTTTTCTTCACTTCTCCCGGAAGTATCTAAGTTCTCATCTTCAATGCCTGCTATTTCATAGATTTTGGCAAGCACGTGTTTCAGTTCAATCAGGTTACCGCCCATTCTGTTAACCAGATAAGTATCATCTTTTCTTAGTGCCGCAAACTGAACGTCAGCCAGTAACTGGCCGTTACTCATTTCCACGGAAATGAAGCTGACTCCTTTATCGGATAACTCTTTAACTTTATCGGTTGGGAAAGGTGATAACGTAATCGGCCTTAAAAGTCCTACTTTCAGGCCTTTTTCACGGCTTTTGTCAACAGCTGATCTTGCGATTCTTGAGCTGATTCCATATGAAACCAGAACGATTTCTGCGTCTTCAAGCTGATATTCCTCAAAGATTACTTCTTCAGCCTCTATTTCAGCGTATTTTTCCTGAAGCTTGTAGTTGAAGTCTTCCAGTTCATTAAAATCATTGTAAATTGAAGTAATGAGGTTTTCCATGGTTTCCTTATTTCCTTTTACTGCCCATGGCTTGTCGTTTTTAGGCTCAATCGCTTTTTCGGGAAATACCAATGGTTCTGCCATCTGTCCTAATGTACCGTCAGCCAAAACGACTACAGGGTTTCTCCATTTGTCTGCAAGTTCGAATGCCTTCATTGTCAAGTCGCACATTTCCTGAACGCTGTTCGGAGCCAAAACTATGTTTTTGTAGTTTCCGTGGCCTCCGCCCTTTACGACCTGATTGTAGTCTCCCTGTTCAGGTCCGATGTTTCCGAGTCCAGGTCCTGCTCTCATGATATCAACGATAACCGCAGGCAATTCTGCACCTGCTAGAAATGTGAATCCTTCCTGCATTAAACTGATACCAGGTCCTGATGATGAGGTCATGACTCTGTGGCCCGTACCTGACGCACCGTAAACCATATTGATTGATGCCTCTTCACTTTCGGCCTGAACGAAGTTTCTTCCGACCATCGGGAAGTATTTTGAGGCTTCATGCAGTATTTCGCTTGCAGGAGTAATAGGGTATCCGAAAAAACAGTCACAGCCGGCATACATTGCGCCGATAACGACTGCCGTATTTCCCTTAACCATCTGATTGCTCATTTATTTTCCCCCTTTGCTGGCCACTTTGGCTCTAATCATTCTACCAACTGTATCATCAACTATCTTTTTGTATTGATGTACTTCAAGTGCCAATGGCTCCGGACATGTAAAGTAACAGTCCTTGCATCCGGTACAGCCATTTCCGCTGTAATAAGCGTATTGATATCCTGCGTTATTCATGTCATCTGAAAGCAAAATAGCATTCTGCGGGCATCCCGTTATGCATCTTTTGCATCCTTTGCATAATTCAGAATTGATAACTGGAAAAGATATTTCTTCATCCACCATAATAATCTCCTATTGATTTTTGTCGTTTTCTCTAATTTGCACTCTTCTTATTTTACCACTGATAGTTTCTGGAAGTTCGTCAACATATTCGACCTTCCTAGGGTATTTATAAGGTGCTGTAACACGTTTAACATGATCTTGAATGTCTTTTGTAAGTTCATCTGAAGGTTCGTAGTCAGGCTGTAAAACAATACTGGCTTTTACGATTTGACCTCTGACTTCATCTGGAAATGCTGTAATCGCACAGTGTGCAACAGCATCGTGTGAAAGCACTGCGCTTTCCACTTCGTAAGGTCCGATACGGTAACCTGAGGATTTGATGATGTCGTCATTTCTTCCGACAAAGTGAACGTATCCGTCCTCGTCCATCCATGCGGTGTCTCCGCAGTGGTAGTATCCGTCATGAACCTGTTGTGCTTGTTTAACTGGATCTTTGAAGTATTCTTTGAATAATCCTGGAGGAACACCTTCTGATACATCAAAACAAAGTTCTCCCTCTTCACCAATTTCCACGGGATTGTCATTTTCATCCAATAATTTTAAATTGTAAAGTGGGGAAGGTTTTCCAATTGAACCGATTTTGGCATCCAGCCAGATGAAGGTTCCGATGGATAATGTGGTTTCAGTCTGTCCGAATCCTTCCTTGATTCTCAATCCTGAAATGTCATAGAATCTTTCGGATACTTCAGGAGGAAGAGGTTCGCCTGCAGTTGCGACATATTTTAAGTTTGAAAAGTCATATCCTTCGATTTTTTCCTTAATCAGGAATCTGTAAACCGTTGGAGGTGCACAGAATGTATCAACCTTATTTTCAATGATTTTTTCAAGGAGTTTTATTCCGTTGAACCTTACGTAATCGTAAATGAATATTGCTGTTCCGGCAATCCACTGGCCGTAGATGTTTCCCCATACGGCTTTTCCCCATCCCGTATCTGATGCCGTGTGGTGAACGCCGTCTTCAACGACGTTTTGCCAGTATTTGGCAGTTGGGATGTGTCCTAGTGCATAAGTGTGCCTGTGGGCAACCATTTTCGGAAGGCCGCTTGTACCTGAAGTAAAGTAAATCAGGAATACTTCTTCAGCCATTGGGTTTTCTTCACTTGATGGTCTTTCATAAACCGGACTTTCCTCTTCGATTGCCTTGTTGAAGTTAATCCAGCCGTCCCTGTCGGTTTCAATTACTAGCTTTTGAATGTCCCAGTCGATTTCCTTTTCGGCGACTTCATAATCTTCAAGCAGGGTGTCCTCTTCAACGGTAATGACTGCTTTTACTTCAGCCTGTTTTAATCTGAAATCGATATCGTGAAGCTTCAGCATGTGTGTTCCGGGAATGGCTATCGCTCCGAGCTTGTGCAATGCAACCATGCAGAACCACCATTCGTATCTGCTTTTCAATGTCAGCATTACCTTATCGCCTTTTTTGATGCCCAATCTTTTAAATAAATTGACTGCTTTGTTTGAATATTCTTTCATTTCTTTGAATGTGAAAGTGTGATTTTCATCATCGTCATTTGTCCAGATTAAAGCGATTTTTTCCGGATCGATTTCAGCGTATTTGTCAACAACGTCAAATCCGAAGTTAAAGTCTTCATCATACTTTAATTTGAAGTTCTTAAAAAAGTCTTCATACGAGTTGAAATCTACTCTTTCAACAAAATCTCCTATTACAGATGTCATATAATTACCCTCTACATTAATACTGCTAAGAATTTAGCTGGTTTATCATTAAGTGCTACCATTGCGTGTCTATGAGTTGAATCGAAAAATATTGAGTCTCCTTCATTTAAGATAATTTCGTTATTATGAATGTAAATTTTAAGGGTTCCTTCAAGAACATAGTTGAATTCCTGACCAGGATGTGAGTTCAAAGATGGTATTGGATTTTTTTCTGGATCTACCGTTACCAGGAAAGTTTCTGCTTTTTTGTGAATAAATTTAGCACATAAGTTTTCGTGATTGTATTCTTTTCTTCTTTCAACTGAAACACCTTTGTTTGCACGTGTAATGTCAAAAATGCTCATTCTACTTTCTTCACCAGTTAAAAGTAAACTTAAATCTACTTGGAATTTATTTGCGAGTTCATAAATGAAACTGGCTGGAATGTCGACTTCGCCGGTTTCATATTTGTTATATGTTTCCACATCTACGTTTAATTCTTCAGCTATATCCTGTACTGAAATATCAGAAAGCTCTCTTAATTCTTTTATTCTATTTCCAATATCTTTGTTATATTCATTCATATGTAACACCTTAAATCTATAACATATAATAATTATATATATCACTTTATATAAAGCTTGTCAAAAATCGTGATAATTCATTATAAATTATTGTTTTTTAATTTAAATCTTTAGTACAAAAAGGGTCATTTTAACATTGAAAAAATTACCTCCTTTTGAATATTACTCGATGAGCTTATTTTTACATGATAAGAGCAATATTACTTTTAAAATGGGTTAAGCATATATTCATGCTGTAATTTTATCTGTTGATTTTACATCTAATCATGACATTCAAGACCCTAATCGCAAAGGCTCCATGGCCTTTTTTAGGATATTGCATAGCTCATCAAAACAGTCATCATACGCTTTAAAATCGTCTCCCTGAGGACAGCTAATGTTCGGATGTCTGCAAAAGTTGGATATTTTATGAATTTCTAATTCAGGATAGTAAATCCGAATTTTTTCTCTTTGAGTTTCATTAAATGTAAAAACGCAATCCATATCCTCAATGTTTGTGTCCTTGAAATAGGTTGCCTCATGATTGGAAATGTCGATGCTGTGGGATTTGCAGACATCAACAGCCACTTTCGAAGGTTTGTCTCCATTTTTAGCCACTATTCCTGAGGAATAAACTTTAGCTTCATTTCCGCACATTTTTTCAAATATTCCTTCAGCCATTGCACTCAAAAGCATATTTGTGTTGTCTACAAACATTATTTTCAGTTTAACTCCGGAAAGTCTTTTTAAGTTTCTTGATGAAATCTTTCTGATAGCTTCATTGGAATCATTTTGAAGAGCATATGAAAAGGCATTTTCATCGTTGAGATTAGGGTTTGTGCATGCCCGATATCTCAGATTCCCGTCATTGCTTTTCATTAGGGTTTCGGCTAAAAACTCTTCATCATCGATTCGTGAACAGATATCCATTGCCAAATAGTCTCCATAGTATCCAACAGCCCACTTTAAAAATTCCACGTCTTCGATTCGCCAACAGGCAATCCTCTGTATATATTCGTCGCGCTCATTTTCCACAATATACTTTAATACATTCTCATCGATTATGCCTCTGCATGCACTGCTTCTAACGCTTTTATCGCCATTGTAGAAAATTTCGCATAAAAAGTCATTGTCCGTAATTTTTCTAAGGGACTGCCTTCTTACGGATTCACTTTCATCATTCAATGCAAGACTCTTCAAAAGATCCTGGTCAGTGAAATTGGGATTTTCGATAGCTTCGCTTCGAACGTACTCAGATTCGTCGTTCAATGCTATTTCTTCCAGAATTTCCTTGTTTGTTATTTTTCTTGCACAAACCTCACGAACATCCTTTTCTTGACTGGATAAACCAAATTCTTCTAAAATCCTTTGATTTGTAAAATTCTCTTTGCCGAGAATTTTCCAACATGCATAAGCATCATCAATTCTATAGATGATATCCTCCAGGATATTGATATTTTCAATTTTTTCCACTGCAGCCCTGCAGACAATGCCTTCACTGTCGTTTAAAGCTATTTCCTTTAGGATTGTTTCATCAGAGAGATTGTAGTTTGAAACGGCACTTTGCTGGATATATGGGTCGGGGTCATTGAATGCTACATCAGCCAGAAATGCTTTGTCCCTTAAATGGTAATTGCTGATTGCTTGGCGGCGAACGTCAATGTTTGAATCATTTAAAAAGATGTCCTTCAAATCTTTTTCGTCTGATATCTTTCGACAGGCATCACTGCGATAGAAATCCGGGCAGTCGCCTTTAATGATATCGAGCAGAATGGATTGATTTTCTATACGTTTAATGGCATGGGAAGTATGTGGACACTGGAAAATGGTTTCGCGCAACAGCTCTTCATCATCAATGCAGAGCATAGCCATTTGAGTGACCGAAACAGACATGTCATTCATGGCAATGTCAAACAGCACGTTTTCATCAGTTATTCTTTTTGTGGCTTCCAGCCTTGATGTGTAAAATTTGGCATTAAGTGCAATGTCTTTCAGCACTTCCTGATTATCTCCGATGTGGTTTACTGCATAGGCAGATATTTCGGAAATATCTCCACCATCCAATCCAAAACGGTGCTTTGTATCAATCTCTTTAGCTATTTTGATGAAGCTTGATTCCAGTTTGATATTTCTGATGGCACTCATTTTGATGAAATATGCGTTGGGGTATCTTCGAACAGGCCTGCTTCTGATTTGAATATGCCTGTAACCTTCAGTCCAATCGTTTAATACGGTATCTACTAGAATATCCTCATCGTCAATTTGCATAATCAGACTGGTTTTATCCTTATGATTATCCGTATTCTTGAACTGCTCATATAAAAATTCATTGTCATGGATATTAGTTAATGCGGCCTGCTTTACATAATCCGATTCTTCATTAAGATATATGTCCTTGAGGATTTCCTCATCTTCAATCTTCATCAAGACGAATGATTTAATCGGGGTCCTTTCATCATATGCCAGATTAATTAGAAGATCCTGGTTTTCAATCTGGTAAATAATGGCAAGTTTCACATGAATTTCCAAATTTTCATCCAGAACTTGGATTTCCTGAAGTTTGTCCTTAAGTGAATACATGATATCTCCACAAATTTTTTAGGAATTAGCTTTTTAATTAATTTTTTGGTATTAATCTTATTAAAATATTTCATTAGAGGTTATTTCAATTCTTGAGTATGGCTGGGGGATTAGAAGCATTATCTTTTGATGGATTCTCACAAAAAGGGAGATTATTGAAACGATAAGACAAAATATTAGAAATATCGCAAAGAAATATCCCATGCAGAGCTTATGATGCCATCAATCAAAATTTTTTTCTCATCGCTTCGGCAGCATATGCAGTCAAATATTATAAGTATAAGGGCATCATCATTCGAATTTATACATATTTTCCTGCCATTTATATTTAAGGATTGTTTCAAATTGCTTATAAGTCACATAAAGCATTTTCTTTATGCAGGATTAGGATTCAATTATTGATTAAAGCTTTCACTTTCAGTGATTTAAATAAGCATTGAATTAAATTATTAATTGAAGATTAAGTTCTTCAACATTAATTGATGAGGAGGTAAAGAATGGGACTTTTCAAAGAATACGATAACGTAACCAATATTGATTCTTTCGAATGCTTGGATGAAAACAACAATCCAAAAAAAGAGGATGAAAACGTAATGGATCTTGTCTTCATTTTGGACAAAAGCGGATCCATGCATGACTTGGTGGAAGATACGATTGGAGGATTTAATTCCTATATCGAAAAAGAAAAGGAAAAAGGCGAAAACATCCTTGTGACATTGGTTCTTTTTGATACGGAATACAGGATGCTCTATACAAGAAAACCGATTGAAGAAGTGGGAAGGCTTACCCGTGAGCAGTATCATGCTGGCGGATGCACTGCACTTTTGGATGCTATTGGAAGAACAATTACCTCTCTTGACAATGAGGTCAGCGGCAAGGTGCTTTTTGTAATCACAACCGACGGATTGGAAAACTCTTCCAGACACTTCACAAAAGACAAGGTCAAAAAACTCATTGAAAGCCATGGCTGGGAATTTCTCTTCATTGGAGCTGATATCGATTCATATTATGAGGCGTATACTCTTGGAATCGATGGAGACCATACAGCCAACTATGAAAAGAGTTCTCGCGGTGTAAGCGGACTCTTCGGTTCAGTACGCAGATTCAGGTGTGCATATTCAAGGAATGAACATAGAAATGTTGACTGGAAAGAGGATGGTTTGGATTAGGTTTCAAACCTTTTTAAAATGAATTTTTCAATTAATCAAATAATTAGGAGGGAAATTAATGAATCTTTTTAATGATGGAAAGAATGTAACTAATGTTGATTCATTCAGTTGTTTTGATGAAAACAACAACATTAAAGAAGAATCAAAAGAAGATGTAATGGATTTGATTTTTATCTTGGACAAAAGCGGATCCATGTATGACTTGGTGGAAGATACGATTGGAGGATACAATTCATATATCGAAAGGGAAAGGGCAAAGGGCGAAAACATCCTTGTGACATTGGTTCTTTTCGATACCGAGTATAAGATGCTATACTCAAGAAAGCCGATTGAAGAAGTGGAAAAGCTTACCAGCAAAGAATACTTTGCAGACGGATGCACTGCATTATTGGATGCTGTTGGAAGAACAATCGTTTCCTTTGACAAGGAGCTTAAAGGTAAGGTATTGTGCGTAATCACAACTGACGGATTGGAGAATGCTTCCAAAGAATTTTCAAAGGATCAGGTTAAGGACCTTATTGAAAGCCGTGATTGGGAATTTTTATTTATTGGAGCGAACATTGATTCATATGGAGAAGCTTTTACTCTCGGAATCGATGATGACCATGCGGCCAATTATGAGGCTTGTGCCCGTGGAGTAAGTGCATTGTTCGATTCAGTGGAAAACTATAGGGATGCCTACTCAAGGGATGAGCATGAGGATGCAGAGTGGAAAGAAGGTTTGGATTAGGTTCCAAACCTTATTTTTTTTATTTGATGATTATAATGAAAGACCGTGACAAAAGAATTGCAACTGATTTGGCATACAGAATCATAAAGGAAGTCAGCAGGACAATCCGGCCATATGTCGGAAAAGAGGAATCTGGCGTTACAGTAAAAATCGGGGCGGATGGAACACCAACGTCGCTCATTGATGTCATTGCCGAGGACACCATAATCAACATTTTGAAAAAGGTGCCGATTTATTCTTATGTTATAAGCGAAGAAATCGGTGAAATCAAAATTGGAAAGGGAACAGTAAACGGCATTGTCCTGTCCGAAGAGCTTCAGCGAGAAGATTTAAGTGATGATGAAAAGGCCAGTTTCATTTTTCTAATTGATCCTGTTGACGGCACCACCAATGCTATTAGGGAAATTCCGGCTTATGCGATATCAATTGCCGTTGCTGACGTTTCATATGGTAGGATGTCAACATTGGATGATGTTGAACTGGCTTTCATATCCAACTTGGCTGATGGCAGTTTTTTTGAAGCTGAAAAGGGAAAGGGATGTCTGCTTCGAAACAAGGAAGTTCAGCCAAGCAGTATTGTTAATATGGATGAAATGACTCTTGGCGGATTCATAAAGACCAATACATCATCAGCTTCAAAGTTGGTCGATACGGCTCGAAGAATGAGAGTATTGGGCTCTGTTGTACTTGAACTTTCATATGTTGCTAGCGGAAAATACGATTCGTTCCTTGATTTGAGAGGGAGCAGAATAATCGATATTGCTGCATCAAAACTGATTATTGAAGAGGCAGGTGCAATAATTACAGATAAAGACGGTGAAGCAATACATACTAGTTTGGGCATTCATGAAAAAACGATTGTTGTTGCATCAAGCAATAGAATACTTCATGATAAGATAATCTCCATTTTAAATGGTGATTGATTTTTACTTTTTTCTTAACTTTTTTTGAATCGATTTATGAAATTCGAAACTTGGATTGATATTATCTGTTTTTAATGCCAGCCTAAAGCTAATCCTTTAAGTGACTTATATATCCTCTTCAATAGATTAGTATTTGTGTCTAAATCTGATATTCGGTGAAGAATTAATCAAAATCATATAAGGGAGGAATTGCTTATGAAGGATATGATTAAAGGAAATTTAACTCCTGAAAATAAAAGAATAGCAGCAAACAGAAACATCAATATTAAAATCTGTTTGAGATGTAAAGCTCATAACTCCATTGGCGCTACTAAATGCAGAAAATGCGGTTACAAACGTTTAAGATTAAAAAGCAACAAACTGGATGTTAAACAGAAAGGATAATATTAAAATCTGTTTGAAATAAAATGCCCGCAACCCGTTGATACTAAAAAACCGGGTTGCGAAGATTTAAAATTCAAAACTAAAGAAAAAAGAGGATAACTATTATCCTCTTTAAAAACTTTTTTTTATAAAACATCAAATACTATTATTTATAAAAGATTAAACAAGATGAACTTCCGATAGATTTAATGATTTGGAGGAACATAATGACTTTTTTGGATTTTTTAAAAAATAAAAAAGCACAAAACAAAGAAAATAACAAATTGCGAAAAACACAAAATTCCGATTTTGAAAGGGAGTATTTTCCAAACACTAAAAAACATTTGGAAGAATTTGAAAAATTAAATAAAACTACAAAAAGCATTTTTGATTTAGGTTCCTATGATGTATTGATTATCCTTGAAGATGGAACAAACCTGACCAGCTGGGATGATGTAAAAAATAAGGGAAAAATTGTTTATGTAAGTGAAGATTTATCCAAAGAAACCTCATTATATGAGAAATATAAGGATTTGGGTAGTTTACGTTTAATTATAGCACAAAATGTATCTAATAAGATAAAATCCACTTATTCGATGTTTTTGGGATGTAAGAGATTGGTTGATGTAATCGGATGCGAAACATGGGACACTTCTAATTTAAATAGTTTGGAGAACATGTTCGGTGAGTGCTCAGCATTAGTTGCCTGTGAGGGTTTAAAAAATCTAGACGTCTCCAATGTCAGGGACATGACAGGATTGTTTAATGAGTGTGATTCCCTTTCAAATGTGGATGCATTAAAGGATTGGGATGTATCGAATGTTACCAACATGTGGAGCATGTTTGCAGACTGTAAATCTTTAAGGGATATTTCCGCTTTGAAGGATTGGGATGTTTCGAAAGTTACCAATATGTGCAGCATGTTTACGGGATGTAGAGCACTTAAAGATTTAACTGGCCTAGAATCATGGGATGTTTCTAATGTAGGCGACTTTGGTAGTCTATTTTGGGGATGTCCTTCATTAGGTGATGTTTCGGCTTTGAGAAATTGGGATACTTCCGGTGCTTCAGGATTTGGCAGAATGTTTTGGAAATGTGAGAATCTGGAGGATATTTCTCCATTGGAGGGTTGGAATGTCTCAAATGTTGAAGACATGGTTTACATGTTCGTAAATTGTAAGTCAATAAAAGATTTAAATGCATTAAGTAATTGGAATGTTTCAAAAGTCAAAATAATGAGAAGCATGTTTGAGGACTGTTCTGCTTTGGAAACTCTTGACGGATTGGAAAACTGGAATTTGGAAAGCATCACCACAGTAGAGCGCATGTTCGATGGATGCACTTCATTAAGGGACGTATCTGCTTTAAAATCATGGAACATTCCAAACAGCATAACCTCCGGAGGCATTTTTAATGACTGTCCCGATGTCAAGGAAAATCCTCTTAAAAAGGAAATAAAAGATAAAAACAAGCCATTAAATTATATTGATTTGAAATTCAAGTTTCTGGATATCTATGGTGCGGGATGGTGTCTGGTTAAACTGGGAGATATTTACAGCAGGGCATCATACATTACTGATGTTCCCTATGACTGTCTGACATCAATCATTAATGCAATAAAAAACGATGAAGACTTCCATGTTGACTTTAATGGTGAAGGATGGGAATTTGAAGTGCGTGCAGATAATGAGCAGTGCTATTTTAATTTTTATGGTGGAGAAAAACACTCTTTTGACACGATGAACAAGTATGATCTTGCAATTGTAATCTATAGGAATATTATTGATGATTTATCATCCTGGCAGAGCTGGTCTAATGAGGATTTGGAGCCATCGCTTAAGGAGTTGGAACAGTTAATTGATGAATGGCTAAATTAGGTGAATCTAGAAACTTCTGATATATTGATGAGTTAATCGGCAACGAAATAACCAATGTTGTTCTATGCTCAGCCATTGTTTTAGATTCTGATGAGGAATCACAATATCCGGAAGGAATTAAACACAATGTTAACGAGTTGGTTATTGGCGGGAATGGACACACTAACTGCTCGGGCAAAAGCACGATATATTTTGCTGGACGAGAGAAATATGGTGGTGGAGCAATATGCTTAATCAAATCAAAAAATATGAATCCAAAAATTGTATTTTCAAAGACGATTCTTCTTCATTTTCAGTTAGGGAATCATAGTATTGAAATCAAATCTATCGTCGACAATGTATTCTTTGCAGAAATTTAGGTGTCTTCGCTTTTTTCTTTAATTTTCAATGTAGTTTTTCACCTTGATGGCATGTTATCACTTATAGGATATTTTGTTTAGTAATTTAAATAAATTTTATTAATAATGTTTTCAATAGATATATTACATATAAATATTATTCATTAATTTGAGTGGGATATGTATGGAATGGAAAAAAGCAACAATATTCATAAGCAGTACATTTAATGATATGCATGCCGAAAGGGATTATCTCATTAAAGAGGTATTTCCTGAATTGACTGAATGGTGTGAAGAGCGTAAAATACGTTTATCTGACGTCGATTTAAGATGGGGTGTAAAAGAAGAGGATTCTGAGAACAACGCAACTGTAGGTACCTGTCTTCGTCACATCGATAAGAGCCGCCCATTCTTTTTATGTTTTTTAGGTCAGCGTAGAGGTTGGGTTCCTGATTTTGAAAAGGATATTAATAAAGAAACTAAAGACCAATATCCAACAATAAAAGAGCTTGATCCGGACAGGTCAGTAACGGAAATGGAAATTGAACATTCATTGCTTTCTCCACTTTATAGAGTACTGAATGAAGAGGATAAGCTTTGTCCTCCAACCAGACATTCATTGTTCTTCTTTAGAAATCCAAGTTATGTGGATAATCTCTCTCCTGCTCAAAGATTGATTTATACCAATGACAATGAAAAGAATATTGAACATGCAGATGAAAAATTAGCTGAAATCAAACAAAGAATTCGTGATAAGCAATCCAATGAATCTAAAGAAAATGAAAGTCGTAACGATGAAGAAAAAATTTATGTTGATGTAACCGACTATGAAGGTACTTGGGATAGTGATTTGGAGCTTCCTGAATTATCCCACTATGAAAATAATGAGGGCAGAGGCAGATTGACTGATTTCAAATGCGGTGACAAATCACTTAAGGAAGTCTTGCTGGAACAGCTAAAAAAACAGTTGGAAGCTGAGTTTCCAGAAAATATGCCTGTTGAAGATCAGACTCCACTTCAAAAGGATTTAGATCAACAGGAAATATTTTGTTACTTGAACAGTGAAGGATTTATCCCACGTCCCAATTACACCGGCTACCTGGAGGATTATGTTGAAAATTCGCATGAAAATAAAATATGTCTTGTAAGTGCCGAGGCTGGTTACGGTAAGACAATGCTTCTTGCAAAATTCGCAACGGACTTTGAAGAAAAGGACAATGGCATAAAACTGTATAAAAGATTTTGTGGAGCTTCCGATTTAAGTTCACAAACATATTCACTTTGGAAATCAATAATCGATGAAGCAGGAATTAGTGAAGATGAAGAATTTTATCCAAACAATCTTGATGAATTGAAAAGAAAAATTCCTGAGATTTTAAATACAATAGCAAGCAAAGGCAAATCCCTAATCATAATTGATGCTGTAAATCAGATGCCGAATGGAATGGACATGCTCAAATGGTTAGGTCACCTTCCGGAAAATTTAAAAATCATCATTTCCATTAAGGAAGATAAAAATGATGAAAAATATAATGATAATTTAGACAAAATTAAAGCAAGAAATAACATTTGCCATTTCGAGATAAAGGAATTGGATGATGATGGAAAACGTGATTTGATTAAGGAATATCTTAAAAACTACTTGAAAGCATTGGATGATGCTGAAATCGATACAATATGTGATTTTCCTGCATCCAAAAACCCTCTGTTTTTAAAGATTCTGCTTGCGGAACTAAGGGTATTTGGTTCATTCGACCAATTGAAGGATAAAATCACAATGTTTGGTGACTCACCGAAATCCGCATTCGACCACGTTCTGGAAAGATTGGAAGAAGACGAACAAAAAGGAGAGAATATTGTCCCGTTAATATTTTCACTTTTGGCAAATGCACGTGTAGGTTTGTCTGAAGACGAAATAGTATCCATCATTGAAACTCAAACTGATATTGGTAAAAAAGAGATTCAAGATGTGGTAAGATTAAATCTAAGGCAGGTACGCCCGTTCATGGCAAGAAAAGAAGGTCGTCACGACTTTTTCTACGAAAGTTTCAAATTGGCAGCTCAGGAAAGATATGCTGATAAGAAAATTGACAGAAATGCATCATTGGCAAGTTACTTTATGGCCAAGGCAGATCCTGGTGAGGATTATTCATTCGATGTTGAAGGTGAAAATGAAAATGAAAAATTAAGGCCTTTGAATGAACTTCCATATCATTTAGATGAATCTAAAAATACTGATGAGTTATCTAAGGTTTTAAGTTCATTTGCATTTATAAAAAATAAAATGAATTTATCTGATGTATATAATTTAATCTCAGATTATCAGTTTGATGATGAACATAAATTCATTACCTCTCAGGAAGACCATCCGATAGTATTGATTGGAAGGGCGCTTGAATTGTCCGCTCCGGTTTTGGATAACAACAAGGACCAGCTATCTGCCCAATTATGGGGTAGAATGTGCGATATTGATGATGATATCATCAAAGGTTTGCTAGCTGAATTGGACTCAAAAACAGATGATGATTGGCTTAAATCCAATAATGCTGCATTATATTCTCCTAAAAGTTCAATCATTAAAAGAATTAAACCTGAAGGTAAGGAATCTTCTAGTTTCATTTCAATTTCCGAAGATAAAAAGCTTATGTTGGCCAATGAAGATGGAGTATTGAACATTTTTGATGTAAATCTAAATGATTTGGATACCTTCAGGGAAGATGATCCGAGAATCATTAAAATCATCTTGAATGATGACGGATACACAATGCTTGTGGCCTATTCAAACGGTGAAATTAAGGAATTGGATTATAACAATAAGATCATTACTAAGGAATATCCTAAAATCGATGCGGAAATCACTGACATCTACCTGTCAAAGACCTACAACAAGATTTATGCATCTTCACACAATGGGGTATTTTCAATTGATTTGGATACTAACGAGCTGAAAAAGGAAGATATTGAAGCTAAAAACTACAATCAAATTCTGGTTCCAAGAAGAAACGAAGCCATTCTTGTATGTGATGAAAGGGAAGTTGATGGATGGGACGTATATGAAATGAGAAAGGCATATAACAAACAGCATCAGCAAAATGAGGAGGAAGAGTCAGGTACAAAATTGGATTCATCAGAAGAAATAAGATTCATGGGACTGAACAAGAGATTTTTAACCTTGATTTCAGAAAACGGACAAATGAAATTCTGGAACACTCTTAAAAACTCAGGCGGTGGAGAAAGTATTGCTGAAGAGCATGTTTGTAGCCCGAACGATAAATTCACTCAGGCAATTACATTGGAAGATGAAAATGAAATTATAACCATCTCAGATATGGGCGTAATGAGGGTGTGGGACATTCCACAGCCAAGAAGCCCTACATTTGATAGGTTAATCGATATTCAAACAGGTATTAAATCACCTACAGCCATTGATTATTACACTGATGGAACCGACAGGTGGGTTATTGTTGGAAATGAAAACAATGACATTAACGTTATAGATTTAAATAAAAAAGTAGAGGCAAATGAGGAAACTAAACACAGTGAATCCGTATTGTCTGTCAAAATCGATGACAACCGTATGATTACCGCATCAGATAACGGTGAAATCTTCACATGGGATTTCGATAATGAAGAATTTAAAAACAAGTATACAAACGATTTCAGATGCAATTCAATTTCATTTAATCGTGAAGATTCCAAATTGGTCTTGGCTGGTGTTAAGGCCGAAAAAGACGGCAGAAAAACTTATAAGATAGCCACCTGCACTGTCAGTGATGGCATGTGGGGGGCTAATGATGCGGAGTCTATCGAATTGGAGAGTGAAGAAACCACCAATTCCAAAGAAATCATTGACATTGCACAAAATAATTCAGGAATTGTATTCATCGAAGAAGATAAGTTATCTCTGGGAGGCAGCGAAACCAAATTTGATAAGACTGCAACAACATTGGCCACCAAATTTGATTCCGATGATGCATATGTTGGATTTGAGGATGGAAGCATTGTAAGATATCCGAGCGGTGAAACTTTCAGTGAAATTTCCTCTCAGGTTACCAAGATTAAAGTCTCAGAGGGTAAGGTAATTGCAGGTTATGAAAACGGATCCATTGAAATTCTGGATTTGGATTTGGGCAGTCATGAACATCTAGATGCTCATGATAAGGCTGTAACCAACTTTTATGTTGATGATACTCAATTAATCAGTTTAGGTAAAGACAATACTATAAAATTCTGGGATATTGGCAGTAAAGAATGCAAATATACTTATTATCTGGATATTTTCGCCACTTCAATTAGCCTTAAGGATGGCAAACTGGTTGTCGGAGATACTTTAGGTAATGTAAGGTTCTTTAACTTTGAAAATTATTAAATTGGAGAGGTATTTCTTTACATGGGTGAAAGTTCTCAAAATATTATTTACGGATTTAAATATTTCAATGATTTAATTCATTCAGGTTCTAAAGAAATTAAATTAGAATCTGATATTTTTTTAGATGATAGTGTAATAAAAATAGATGTTGATGATTTAGTTATTGATGGTAATGGTTATGCTATTGATGCTAATGGTAAAACACGGATTTTTTATATTACTGGAAATAATATTGTATTAAAGAATATGACCTTTAAAAACGCTTACTCAAAAGAGAGTGGAGCGGCTATATCTAATTATAAAAAAGAACTAACTATAATTAACTGTAAATTTATTAATAATATTTCTTTTGGTGGGGATGGCGGTGCTATTTGTAATTGGAAAGGATTTTTGAATATTAAAAACTGTGAGTTCATTGATAATTGTTCAAAAGGCAATGGCGGTGCGGTATTTAATGGAAATTCGGTGAAAATTTCGGATTCGAATTTTACTAATAATTCATCAAAAGAATGGGGATTATCTATTTTTAATAATTCAAATTCCATTATTACATTAAAAAACATAGATTTTATTCGTGATGAAAAGTTAACTTTAAAAGATACGGATTTAAATAATGAAATTTTTAATAAAGGCATGATTAATGTTGAAAATTTTCAAGCAAATTCATTTAAGAAATATATTAAATGTGGTTTTTTACATATTATTTCAGATAATGTGAATTCTTTTAAATATCTTGATTATCTTGTTCATAGTGGAAAAAAAGAGATTTTTTTAGATTCTAATATGGAATTTGAAGAGAATAATTCAACAATTATAATAGATGTTGATGATTTAGTTATTGATGGGAATGGGAATGTAATTGATGCAATGGGTAAAAATAGTATATTTGAAGTCAAATCTAATAATGTAACATTTAAAAATATTATTTTCAAAAATGCTAATTCTAAAGAAGGTGGCGCAATAAATAATTATGCTCAATCCTTAAATATTATAAATTGTTCTTTTGAGAATAACATTTCAGAAAATGCGGGAGCTATTAACAATAATGGGAAAATAAAGTTAATCAATTGTTCCTTTGAAAACAATGTCTCAAAAAATGATTTGGGTGGTGCAGTTAATAATTATGGTGAATTAACATTAATCAATTCTGTTTTTGAAGGCAATATTTCTCATCGTCGTGGTGGTGCAATAAACAATTTTCATTATTTGGATTTGGAGGGATGTTGCTTTAAGTCAAACATTGCGGAATTTGGGGGAGCTATAAATAATTGTGATTTAGGTTCTGTTAAAGCTTTCAAATGTGATTTTAAGAATAATGGTGCATTTGTTCAAGGAAGCATCATTTTTAATAATAATCATGTTAATTTAATTGATTGCAATTTTAAAAATAATATTTCATACAAACAATCTCATTTTATTTATCATAATGGGAATGAGGATAGTAAATTCGATATTGAAAATTGTATATTTTCACAAAATCTTTTTGGGAATAATTTATTATATCTTAAAGAAGGTTTTTGCTTAGTAAAATCATCTAATTTTGATGTATATAATGATTATATAATTTATAATCATAATGCCAGTTTAAGGGTTGAGAAATCTAAGTTTGTTGATTATAATCAAAAAATAATTTTTAATGATAATATATTGTGGATTTATAAGGATGAAAATCTTGAAAATCAAATTGAATTTGGTGATAACTGCCAAACATTAAATTATATTGGTGAAAAACTTCCTAGAGATTGGTATGGATTTGATTATTTGGATAAATTAATCCATTCGGGTTCAAGTGTCATAAATTTGGATTGCGACATTTTAATACATGGTTCGGAACAGGATTTTTATGAAGGCGGGATTGATATTGATATTGATAATCTTGTCATTGATGGGAATTATCATACAATAGATGCTAAAAACTTATCTAGAATTTTTTTAATCTCATCAAAGGGTATTGTAATTAAAAACCTGCAGTTAAAAAATGGTAAATATTTTAAAGGTAAATTTGATGATAATAATATTGGTGGAGGAGCGATATATGCCATGCCAAATTCTTCTATAGAATTAAAAAGATGTAAATTTTTAAAAAATAAATCAAGAGTATCTGCGGGTGTAATTTTAAATAAATCTGAATTATTAAAGATTACATGCAGTATATTTAAAGATAATCATGCTAAAAATTACGGTGGCGTAATATTTAATGAAAACTCTTTAATCAAAATTAATGATTGTGATTTCATTGAAAACTCATCACATGATTCTGCCGGAATTTACAATAAAAATTCTTCTTTAACTATATATAATGCTGTTTTTAACAAAAATAATGCGGAAAAATGTGGTGCGATATGTACAGATTCAATAATTCAGTTAACTGATTGCAAGTTCAAAAATAATTCTTCTAATGATAATGCCGGCGCAATATTAAATTGCGGTAGCTGTTGTAAGTTATCAGATTGTGAATTTTTGAACAATAGTTCTGTTAAGCAAGGAGGAGCTATTTTTAACAATTTGGGTAATATCAATTTGGATAATTGTGATTTTTCAAAAAACTCTGCTAAACAGGATGGTGGAGCCATATTTAATGTAAAGGGATGTATATGTGTAGTAAAATGTGCTTTTAAAAATAATGAGGCTGAAAATATCGGTGGAGCAATTGGTAATAATCCATATTCAAAAACATACTTAAATAACTGCTCATTTTTTAAAAATATTGCTAATTATGGTGGATCAGTTTCAAACATGAAAAGATGTAATTTAAATCTTAATAATTGTGATTTTGAAAATAATTCTGCTTTAGAAGATGCTGGGGCTATTTATAATTGGTATGGCTTTGTCAATGTTTATTCTTCCACTTTTAAAAATAATAATGCTGGAAATATTGGTGGAGCTATTGATAATTATTTGGGATTATTAAATCTTGAGGATTCCACCTTCCAGGAAAATGAAGTTAAAAGAGATGGCGGCGCCATATTTAATGGAGGAATGTTGAAATCAATGAAAAATTGTATTTTCACAAATAATAATGCTCTTTTCAAAGGTGGAGCAATTTATATGACTAAAAGTAGTTCTGCGATTATTGTAAATACCCAATTCAAATCAAATAGTGCTTTTGGAAATAAAGGTCATGGCGGTGCAATTTATTCCAATTCTTTATATGATGGGGATGCAAATGTGTCCTTATCTTTAATAAAATGTGACTTCTTAAATAATGGCTCTAATGAAGGAGCAGCTATTTACAATAAAGGAAATTTAAATTTATTTATGGCGGATATTAAAGATAATCAATCAGTTAATGGTGGTGCATTAATTAATGATGGAAAAGATGCCATTATGGCTGTTAAAAAATCTAATTTGCATGAACTTCAATATATAATTAATAAGGCAATATTAAAGATTTCATCAGAAAAAAATGAATTTAAGAATAAAATAATAAATGATGGTGGAGAGTTAATATATTATTAATTTTTTAACTCAAGGTTTTATAATTAAAATTCGAAATATAATTTTATAAAATTATACATAAATTACTCTGATAAGGGCATTGATTATTGCAGAAAATATTTGAAAGAGAATATCCTATGAAAATAAAGCAAAGAAATGCAGTTTATAATGAATTAAAGGAAAAAATGATTAAATTTGGAATTGATTTATGATTTTCATCGATTTAATCAAAAAATACTCTATTAAACTCTATTTCATTTTTTCCGCATTGGGGGCAGGGGTTATCCGGACTTATGACATAAAACTCTTCACCGCATTGCGGACAGACTCCTTCATCAATTTTTTCTCCATCTAAAGTAATGTTAAAATCATCGCCTTGATAATTGATGCAGAGGATTTCCTTTTCGAATTTCATTATCTCTTCACTCAAATTACGGAACCTTTGGGAAATGTCGAAATAGAATTTGTCCCGGTTCAAATTGTTGGCAGAAAGTTCATTCAAATGATTGGACAGGTCATTTTGAAGCGATTTTAAATCCAGATTATCTGAATCAAGGTTATTTAAGTCCCCATTAAATAAATCATATGGATTATAATCTTCGCTTCTGAAAGTTTCACTGCTTTTCTCTTTAACGTAATCGTTAATATTAAAATCCATTGATTCAAAGGACTTTTCACTTAAATAATCGTTAAAGTCTATTTTATAATAGATATCCTCGTCATGATTCTCCAGATAGTTATTCAACACCTTTAGGCTTGCATAGGATTCAACCAATTCAACAAGATTGTAAAATATGACTGATGTTTTAAGCATTTTTTCCTGTTTTTTTGGAAGGTAATCCTTTAAAAAATCAATGCATCCTTCTTTTGAAAAAATGCTTGCGCTGGGTCCTGTCCGATAAACAGAAACTGTCTTATCGCAGTTTTTACAGTAATGCTGGATGACAATGCCTCGTAAAATGGATCCAAGCGAATAGTTCATAGTTGAAAATAGACTTTCATACTTTTCTATAACGCCTGTATCATCCTTAAGCAGAAATAATAGTTCACATCCATATAGCTAAAGCCGCAGTTTTTACAGGTATAATATTCATGGCATGACATCTTTAACTCCTCTTTAATAATTAATTATTATTTTACTCTATCTTGAATGGCTTATAAATAATATAAAGTTTTTTCTTTAACCTTGGCGATTTTTTATAAATCAATGCATTTCATTAATTTATATAAGATTAAAATTAAACTTATCACATGAATAATTTGACTGTTGAAGATGTTAAAAAAATTAAGAATCCGGATAGATTGATTGAAATAGCAAAAAATCAGGATTTGAATACTAAAATCAGAAATCAAGCACTGGAAAACATTGAAGATAAGGGAATTTTCAAAGATTTGGCATATGATGAAGATAAATTTTTAAGATTATATGTTGCCGAGCACATTGATGATGATGAGATATTGCTTGATTTGATTTTAAATGATAGCGATGACTGGGTGAGGCATTTGGCGGGCAATAATTTTGTAGACAACTGCGATGCTGCGAAATATGAAGATGTTTTGCTTGAATTTGCCCTTGAAAATCCTGCATATAATGTATCTCCATATACAAAAACAGATTGGACGGCCAAATCTGCTTGCGATAGAATCAATGACAATTCAAAGCTATTGAGAATAATAAAGGAGTCAGAATCCGAACATGTTTATTCCGCTGCAATACACAAAGCCGACAGGGAGTCGTTGGCCGAGTTATTGTACGGTGAAAAATTGGGTATGAAAAAGAAACTGGTGATTGCAGCCGAGATTGAAGACGATGAACGATTAATGGAGCTTCTGGAAGTGCCGATAGGCCCTACAAGAAAATATGTTCCAAATGATGGTGATCTTGGTGATGATGGTATCTGCGGCGTTTGGGTAGTGGGCAATATTTCTCCGGGAGACAGCATTTACACCTCAATTGTCTTTTCATATCCAAATGAAGAAATAGTCATTCAGGCATTAAACATTATACAGCATGAATCATATTTGGAGTATATAAGGGGACATCATAAAAGTCCAAAAATTCGTGATCTGGCGAGCAAGAGATTGGAACATATTAAAAGATAGGAGTGATTTGAATCGGCGAGCGAAAAATAGCTGTGATATTTATAGGGATTCAGGCAAGCGGAAAATCAACTTTTTACCGCAGATATTTCTCCGATTATGTCCATGTTAACCTGGACACGTTAAAGAGGAGAAGCAGGGAAAAAACGCTATTGGATAAATGCATTGAAAACGGAGATTCCTTTGTCGTTGACAATACAAATCCCACAATAGCCGACAGGCAGAGATACTTTGACATTCTAAAGGATGAGGATTACGAAATTCACGGTTATTATTTCAAATCCTCAATTGGAGAATGCCTTTCAAGAAATTCCAAACGTGAAGGCAAGGCCAGAATCCCCGATGTTGGTGTCAGGGCAACTTATGCAAAACTGGAGTTTCCAAGCTATGATGAAGGATTTGACAAGCTCTATTATGTGGCCATTGACGGTGACGGCTATAATGTATGCGAATGGGGTAGCCATGCCATATAAGTGAAGTTTTGTATAATTCGCCATAATCAAAAGTAACCTAAAGTGAATGCTTTCTATTAGTTATATAGCATTATAGTTAAACTTTCTATTAAAATGATAATGTTGGAGGTAATAATGTCTGCAAAAACACATTCTAAGGTTTATGTTGAATATTTAAAAAATAAATACAGCACTGGAGATTCAAATAAATATTTAAAGGAATTCGAAAAATTAAACACAACCACAGACAGCATTTACGATCTGGGTGATTTGGACGTATTGATTATCCTAAAGGATGGAAGGAATTTGACTCACTGGTACGATGTCAAAAATAAGGATGATGTAATCTATGTAAGCGAGAATCTGTCTTCATATAGTGATTTGTCCAGAAAATATTCATCTTTTAAATCCCTTAAGGCGATTGTAACGGCTGATGTCACATCCAAAGTAACTGATATGGAAGCGATGTTTCATTCATGCGAATCCCTAAAGGCAATTCATGGCCTGGATAAATGGGATGTTTCCGGAGTAAAATCTATGCGTGCCATGTTTTTAGGCTGCAAAAGTCTGGAGGATTTCTCAGGCCTTATGAATTGGGTTGTTGCTTGCGTTAATAACATGGAAATAATGTTTAATAGCTGCAGAAGCCTGTCTGACATATCTTTTTTAAGAAACTGGGATGTTTCCAATGTATCTGATATGAATCACATGTTTTTTGCCTGCTGGAGCTTAAGGGACTTGTCCGCTTTGAAAGGTTGGAATGTTTCAGGTGTTAAAAGCAGCAGGTGGATGTTTTGCGGCTGCAGAAGCTTGGTTGATTTAAACGGACTGGAAAAATGGACTTTTGCCACTAGCAATAATGATTATGGAATGTTTGTAGGTTGCAGGTCTTTAAAAGACGCTTCTGCTATAGATGACTGGAATGTTGGTTATTTATCAAGACGGAATTTCTTTGATGATTGTCCTAATCTAAAGAAAGTCCCCAAATGGTTTAGTAGGTGATAATATGGATTTTCAAAACAGAATATCTAATTTGTTTAATGGAAAAAAAGATTTCAAATATCTGGATGATTTGGTTAATTCAGGTAAAGACGAGGTAAAATTAACTTCCGACATTTGTCTGTCCAATGCGGAAGAATCACTTTACGTTGAAGGTATTGAAATCAAAAATGATGTAATCATTGACGGATGCGGCCATATGATTGATGCCAATGAAAAGTCACGCATTTTCAAAATCGAAAATAAAAGGGTCACATTTAAAAACATTAATTTTAAAAACGGATCATTCAGGTCTGTTGGTGGTGATGGAATGGCTTTTATTGAGCTTTTGGCAGGCGGCGGAGCAGTTTATGCATTCGATTCAAATTTAAGGTTTGAAAACTGTTCATTCAATAATTGTCTGGCGCATCGCGGAGGGGCCGTTTCCCTCAGCTATTGTGAAGCAAGCATTGATGATTGTCATTTTACAAAAAACATCGCAAAGGAATGGGCCGGAGCAGTATTTGATGACGATGACAGTTCCCTGACAGTAAGCAATTCCACTTTCAATTCCAATCTTGCAGGCAAGGAAGCCGATGACATCAGGGCAATTGAAAGCTCATTGATTGTAAATGACTGTAACTTTTTAAATGCAGCTGCAAACGCTTCAATTGAGGCAGGAACAAGTGGAAATGCAGTTTTAAAGGATTCAACTTTCAATAATGCTGATGTCGTTTTAAACTGTTTGTCCGTAATCAAAAGCTGTGATTTTAAGAATTCACAGATTAGTGGACGCTTTTCAGAAATATACATCCCCGAAGGCGAAAGCTATGATTTCAATGTTGAAAGCGATAAGATCCGCTACCTGACAAGTGATATGGGTTGGGTGCTCGAGCTGACGGAACATGAATTGGCAAGGGAATTTCTTAAATACTTCCCTAAATTCAATGGGGCTGAATTCAGCGAGCAGGACAGATTGCATAACGAAATGATTGAATTTGTAGATATTTGGAGAAAAATCTGTTCATATGATGCAAATTTCCTTATGGCTGATGTTATTGTAAACGTTTTGGATTTGGATGCTGATGACATCGAGTTTGACCGCATAGATAAGGAAAGTGCGGTAGATAAAGGCTCATTTGATGAACTGCATGGCATTTTTGAATCCGTTATTGAAATGCATGTGGATTTAGGTAAAAATTTCAAATATCTGGATGATTTAATCCACTCGGAGAAGAATATTGTCTTAAATTCAAATGTTCGTCTTGATGATGACGAGGCAGGCGATTATGCCGATGGAATTAAAATAGATGTTGATGATCTGGTTTTAGATGGAAATAATCATTACATTGATGCCGATAATAAAGCTTCAATATTCAAAATCGACGGGAAAAATGTTTTAATTAAAAATGTGGTATTTAAAAATGCATTTTCAAACATGGGCGGTGCAGTATCAAACATCGGGGAGGTAACATTCGAAAATTGCAAATTTATGGATAATATTGCCTCTGAATTGGGAGGAGCAATTGCCAATGATGAAAAAATGACTATTAAAGGTTGTGAATTTACAAACAATTCTTCAGGTGGTGTCGGCGGCGCAATAGCTGCAACTTATGTATCTGAACTGCTGATTGAAGAGACTAAATTCACCAGAAATACTGTCAGTTCGGATGTCGATTGTCCGGGCGAGCTCCTGCCCGAGCAAGCTCAGGGATTTGGAGGAGCAATCTACAACAATGGAAAATTGGATATTAATAACGTTCAATTCGTTGAAAACAGCTGTGATGTAAGTGGCGGGGCAATGATTATCCTGCCGGACTCCAAAGTTAAAATGGATGCGGTACTGTTTAAGGACAATCACGCTAAACGCGATGGCGGTGTGGTTCATACGATGGGTGAAATTGATATAGATAATTCGGAATTTATCACTAACCATGCAGATAACACTGCAGGAGTATTTGATGCAACAGAATCCTCAAAACTAATGATTTCAAACTCCAAATTTGAAGACAACAGTGCCAGCGATGGAAAAATCATTGTCAATAAGGGAAAATTGGATTTAATCGACTCTCCACTCGATGAGGGAGATATTGTTGATGAATCACCATCAGTTAATGATGATGGCAATGTCCTTGAGGGTGAAACCGAGATGTTTGTAATAGAATCAAATGAGGAATCCTCTGAAAGTAAGTTTCCGGAAGGATATGATGATTTTGCAAGAAAGTTCAAGGATTACTTTGAAGAAATGCTGGAAGAAGAGGATACCAAGGGCAATCGCCTAATGATGTCATTGCTGTTTGCTTTATGGGCTGACAAATTCCCTGAAGATGCCAATTTGGTTGGTGCGGCATTGTTGATGGGGAGCATATATGGTGATGAACTTGTAAGAGTGATTCTGGAGGATTTCACGCAGGAGGAATACAGAAGGAGACTTACGCAATACGATCCGATTGACGAGGAATTGTCCTCATGGTTCATGGCGGTCGCATTGGTCGGCATGATTTTCGCAAATTCCAAGGATGATGAAGACGAAGAAAAATTGACTTCAGATGAATATGCCCAGCATTACATCGACTTTACAAATAATTTCGCAAATGCGGATGAAGAAAAAGATGACGTATACGATTCAATCAAGGATTTGGTAAATGAATGGAGGCAAAATTTTCCTGGCGATTTAAACATGTCCCTGGCGTATATCACCGTAAATTTCCCACATCTTTCAGAAGAAAAAATCATTGAGCTTTTGGAAGGCCTGAAAGAGCAATCTCCCGGTGATGATGATAGCTATGAAAAATTATATGCTGATTGTAAATGCGTATTGAGCCTTAGAAACATAAATTTGGATGATTATTTGGAGGATTAAAAATGTTTTCGGAACCGGATTTTTTACCATTTAATTTACTGGAAGCTTTACTCAAGTATTTTGAAAGCGGTGAAAGCCAATATGTAACTATTGACCTTGAAGGAAAGGAGACTACGGTTAAATTTTCTTCTGATATCTCCGCCGGAGGAAATGTTCTATATGAAAGTACGATAGATTATGCAAAAGAGTTTATCGCTCAGCTTGAGGAAAGTTTTAACTCAAATCCCATTTATTCATCCCTAACGGATAATGAAGATTATAATGAACTGGTTAAACTAATTAATAACATTAAAATACATATTCGAAGGCAGGAAAATCCTTTTATAGGCTTTTTGGAATCCAAATTTGAACAAATCATCAATCCCGACATCGATGATGATATACGGGATAAATATTTTAAGGAATTTGAAGAGCTGAATACCACAACTTCAAGCATTTATGATTTGGGGGATTTAAGTGTCCTCATTATCCTGAAAGACGGAACCAATCTGACCAGATGGAGTGATATTGAAGATAAAAAGGATGTTTTATATGTCAGCGAAGACTTGTCTGATCGCATGCATGTTGCTCATGAATATGCCAATCTTGAATCTCTCAAGTCAGCTATCGTTAAGGGAATAACCCATGAAGTTAAAGATGTATCCAGCATGTTTTGTGATTGTCATTCCCTGGAATACGTTTTTGGATTTGACTCATGGAATTTTTCCAATATCAAAAAGATGGATTGCATGTTCATGAACTGTTCACTGCTGTCTGACATTTCCTTTCTCAAGTCTTTTGACGTGTCAAATGTGACAGATATGATGGCTGTATTTCAAAATTGTATTTCTTTAACAGATTTATCTCCTTTAAAGTCATGGAATGTCAGTAATGTGGAAAATATGCATGCAATATTTTGCATCTGCTCTAATCTGGCCGGGCTAAACGGTTTGGAATCGTGGGACGTTAGCAATGTGAAAAAAATGGAATCCATGTTTCATGAATGCAGATCTCTAGCTGACATTTCGCAATTAGCTAACTGGAAGCCGGATAATGTTGAAAATCTGTATGAAATGTTCAGGGACTGTTATTCATTAAGAGACTGTGAAGCTCTAAATGGTTGGAATATTAAAAGTAATGTTAACATGATTGACATGTTCAAATACTGTGAAAATGTGCAAAAGCCTGAATGGTATTTTGATTCAACAAGCAAAGTTGAAGAATATATTAAAGGAATTGATGACGAAGAGAAATTAATCGATATTGCATATAACGATTCCGATTATATTGCCCGTAAGTTCGCAGCCTATTACATCAGCGATGAAGATGTTTTAAAGGATCTTATTCAAAAAGGAAGTGGCATGGGTGTTCTTGAAGCTGCAGTTAAAAATAAAAGCTTAAATGATGATGAATTCCTATTTGAGCAGTTCAATAGGGATGATTTAAGTGAAGCTTACAAATATTTTTTAATCGAGGGCATTTCCGATGAATCTTATCTGGCCAGGATTGCTCAAAACGATTATGCATTATGCTTTAGAATGCAGGCGATTAATATGATATCTGATAAATCCGTTTTGGAAGATATTTCTAGAGATGATGATAATATGAGCGTTTGCAATTTCGCCTTAAAGCGTTTGGAAAATCTTTAAGTTGGAAACGAAATAAATTGCTTTCATTGACTTATATAATATCCTAAAAATATTTTTATATAGGGAGGTGAATGTAATGGATTTGGGTGAATTGCTTTTACTGTTTCAAGTGAATAATCTTATTGAAAAAAGGGATTTTAAAGGAGCGATGGAACTTATTGACGAGTTGCTTGAACAAAATCCCGATTCTGCAAATGTCATTTTTGCAAAAGCATTATGTTTGGATGCTATGGGTGACTTCAAAGCCGCTTTGGAAATGGCTGAAAAAGCCAGAAGCATTGACAGTGATGTAGTTCCTGATGAATTTTACAATGCAGTCTCTTTCAGGGCAAAGAATACAGTTAAAAAGACTCCAACTAAAGCATCTGAAGAAAGCAAAATTCCTTCTATCTTAAAATCAGGCACTAACCTGATTAATAAAAAAGAGTTTAACAAGGCCAAATTATTTTTTGATAGGGCGTTATCAATTCAAAGCGATAATATTGAAGCTTTGGTTTGCCAAGCTTATTGTTTTTACAGTTTAGGTAAAAAAACTCACGCTCATCAATTGGTATATGATATTGACAGGTTCGAAATAGCTCCAGATTTTTTAAAGTATTTTGATGAACTGATGGGCATTGATGTGGATGATGCATATTATGATCATGAATCTTTAAGGGAAGTCACGGATTTATGTGATGAAGGCTTCAGCTACATCGATGACTATAAAATCAAGGATGCAAAGGTATGCTTCAATAAGGCTTTAAAGATTGATTCAAAGGATGTAAATCCCGTTGTTGGCAATGCATACTGTTTGTATCATTTGGGATATTATGTTTTAGCATTTAAAGAGTGTAAAAAAGCCATTAATATGGACATTGAATCCATTGACCGCAGTTTTTATAGAAAGGTGAAGGCAAAGGCTCGTGAGGTGAAATAATGGGTGTTCAAGAGCAGTTAAATAAGGCCAACGATTTTTTAAGTAATGGAGATTTCATTTCCGGTGAAAAGGTCTATGATGATATTCTGGCCAGAGACGAAAATAATGTTGATGCGCTTTTTGGAAAGGCAAAATGTTATTTTAACAGGTGCAATTACTCAAAGGCTCTTGAAATCTGTGATATGGCACGTGAAATTGATTTGGGTGCCGTTCCAGATGAATTTTATAACCGGTTGCTTTTGGCCGTCAAATCAAATAACGATTATCACTCCCGAAATGCCTCTCACTTCAGTCATTCAGATAATGTCGATTCAAAGATGTGTCCTTATTGCGGCCGTGAAATTAATCCGTTCATGGTAATCTGTCCTTTTTGCGAGTTTGACTTTAGGGATTATGATTTATATGAGAAATGTGAAAATTGCGGAAGGCTTGTTGATGAGTGTGATGCAGTTTGCGCCAATTGCGGTGAAGTCTTAAAATCTCATGAAAGTATTCCTGAAGTTGTCAGGTTGTGCGATGAAGGTTTTAGGCTCATTAAGGATTATAAAATTAAAGAGGCTAAGATTTGCTTCAATAAGGCTTCAAAAATTGATTCAAAAGATGCTACTCCAATTGTGGGTAGCGCATATTGTCTTTATTATCTGGGATATTATGTGCTTGCCTTAAAAAAATGTGATGAGGCATTAAAGCTTGATCCTGATTCAGTTGATGATGGTTTCTACAATGATGTAAATGATAAGGTTAATTCCGTTAAAAGTTAATGAAAGTAAAAGCTTTAGCTGATTTAAGTACTTTTTAATAGTTAAATATCATTATGAATAGCGGAAATTTTTCAACAGAAATTAAAAGATGCGAGGAATTCCTCGCTGAAAAATCCTTTAAAAAGGCTGATGAATCAATTTCAAATGCTATTCATATTAACCGAGACTCTCCATATGCATGGTATTTGAAGGCCAAGGTATCCATTGGTCTTTTGGATTATCAAAATGCATTGGAGGCTTGCAGAAATGCAATATCTATAGATCGCAAAGGCGAATATATTAAGTTAAAAGAAAATATTGAAAATTTCATTGATTTGCAGGATGGTGATTTGGCACTGGCCGCTTATCCAAATAAAATTGACAATATGCTTGTTTTGACAAGCAGTAAAAATATCCGCTTATTGTCCGATAGAAAACCAAATAAAATGGTTTATATCGGAATTTTGGATTCAATCAAAGAAGATGTGTGCAGTAATGACTCTTCACATGAGGATATCTATCTGAAAGTTAAAGGATTGTCCGAAAGATTCATTGACCTGGATTTCATTCCAAATTCAAGCAATAATCCAAGAAGGGTTGTCGGTGCATACGGATTCAAAAGAGCGGCCATAGATTCCAATTCATGCAAAACGGTCCAAATCGGATCCATGATTCATGAATTGGCTCATCATTTGCTCTTTGAAATTTTCAAAAATGTTATAATGTACGTTTACGAGTCCCAGAATACTGATACTATTGAAGCTTTTGGGTGGTATAGCCTTACAAGTAACGTTTATTGGCTTTTGATGAATGAATATTGCGCCCATACGGTCGAATGTTATTATATGCATTTAAACAATTACGAATCATTTAATAATATTTTAAGAATTAAAAAAGATTTGGATTTGAAGAGGGTAAAGGAAGCGGTTGAACTTGGCAACGGTCTGGCTGGCGATATCATTTATATCCTGGACGGATTTTTTACAGATGAAGTATCAAAAGAAATTAAAATGCAGTTTTGCTCTGATCGCGTTATACTTATGAAAAAAGGTTGTGAATTTAAAAGTGATGTGAAATTAGGTGACGAGGAAAAGTTTAATATGATTAATTCCATTTTAAAGGAGACTCTTATTAATGTTAAGATTAATTTCTCTTATGGTGAATTAAATCAATTCAAAAAAATATTTGCAGATATTGGGAGTTAATTATGTCAAGATTAATCGAATATGCAAGGGAACTGGAACAGCAAGGCAGGTTTGAGGATGCCCTGAATTATTATGAAATGGCAATTGATGAAAAGGGATGTCCGTTTGATATCAGAAAGGATATAGGCCAGGTTTTAAACAAGCTGGGCAATTATCAGGAAGCGCTGGACTGCTTTGATTTGGTATTGACGATGGATGAAAATCATTTTGAATCATTGTTCGGCCGTGCAATTTCTTTAATCGGTCTTAATGAGTGGGTTGATGCATTCAATTCACTTGTAAAAGCAGTCAAGCTTGATAATGATAATGCAAATTGCTGGTATTATCTTGCAATTATTCTAAAGGAATATGGCGAAGAGGAAAGTGCCAGAAAATATTTCAAATACTTTAATGAGCTGGATAACGAGGACTTTTCCAATGTCCGCAGCAATTACGAGTTTGGCTTGATCTTTAAGCAGAGGGAAAATGAACTGTTCAGACGTAAAAGGACTTTAAATATCGAAGGCTTTAGAAAAGAATTGGCTTCATATGATCTGGATAATGAGAAAATCGAAACATTGCTTCGCACAATGCCCTATGAGGAATTATTATTCCATATGTATTGTTTGAAAGATTTGCATAAGGATTATCTTACAAAAGAGATTATCAAACAGAGCCTGGGATTGAATGATGAGGATATCATTAGGATGTTTGAACTGGAGGATGAGGAAAAAATCAAGCAAAGCGTAATTTCAATTTTAGGCTATGATCCGTTCGTGGATTTGGATGATGAGATTAATGTTCCTTTGTATGAAAAAACCGGTTTGTTCAGATATATTGATGATCACAAAGCAGATAATGGTGTGATTCGCGGTATCAGCGGATTTAATCGTTTCGTTAATGTGATGGAAGCAAAAAACATGCCTAAATTGTGCAGCAGAAATTTGAATTATGCGGAGGGCAATGCCCAATTTCAGATTAATGTATCAAACAGCATTAATGTGGCCAATGATAATTTCAACCAAGCTAAAAAAGCTATCGTTGGTAAAAATTACTCTGATGCATTTGTATTTCTGGATATTGCTTTAGAAAATTGTCCTGCGGATTATTACAACATATATAACATTAAATTTTATTATGCGACATTATTGTCCAAATTCAAGTCTCCGGATTATAAACTTTTGGCATTTAAATATTGCAATAACATTGAAGATAAATTCAGATATTTTAAAAATAAGGAGGTATACTTATTAAACAAAGCTTGCATAGCTTATGATTTAAGTTTTCATTATTTGAACTTTATAGATGAAGCAATTTATTATTTTAATAAATATTTGGAAGTGAAAGGTGGCAACGAAGATATACAATACCTGTTAAACAGTCTTTACTTGAGAAAATTATAATAGTTTGGGAGTGGATAAAATGAGTGAAAACGAAAGAATTATCGGAATCGATTTGGGAACAAGTAACTCTGCAGCTTGCGTATACATTGACGGTAAAGCAACTATCGTTCCAAGTGCAGAAGGGGCAACAGTTTATGGAAAGGCATTTCCAAGTTATGTTGCATTTACTGAAGATGGTGATTTGCTCGTAGGAGAGCCTGCAAAAAAACAGGCTATTACAAATCCTGAAAATACAATCAAAGCGATTAAAAGAAAAATGGGATCAGATTATACTGTTGAAATTCAGGGAAAGGAATATACTCCACAGCAAATCTCAGCATTTATCTTGCAGAAAATCAAAAGGGACACGGAAGCGTTTCTTGGTGAAGAAATTTCAAAAGCGGTAATTACCGTACCAGCATACTTTGACGACAATCAAAGAACAGCAACAAAGGACGCTGGAAAAATTGCAGGTCTTGACGTATTAAGACTTTTGAACGAACCGACAGCGGCAAGCCTTGCTTACGGCTTAAATAAGAATTCAGATGAACACATCAACATTCTGGTATTTGATATGGGTGGAGGAACATTGGATGTAACGATTATGGAATTTGGAGATGAGATTTTCGAAGTTCGCGCAACCAGCGGAAACACCCAGCTCGGTGGAAAGGACATGGATTTCGCCTTAAAAAAATACTTGGCCGACGAGTTTGAGCAGGAACATGGAGTTAACTTATTGGATGATCCGCAAGCCGATATGAGACTGGAAGAAGCAGCGGAAAGAGCTAAAATCGAATTATCCAATACTGTTGAAACGGAAATCAATCTGCCGTTCATTGCAATGGACAGCGACGGTCAGGCATTGAACCTCATTACTACAATCAACCGTTCCAAATTGGAAACTCTCGTTGAGGAAATTGTAAAAAGGGGTGGTGAAACAATTCAAAGAGCATTGGATGACGCTGTAATGACTTCAGAAGACATTGACAAAGTAATCCTTGTCGGAGGACCTACAAGAATGCCAATAGTTCAGGAATACGTTGAATTATACTTGGCTAAAAAAGTTGAAAGGGGAATCGATCCTATGGAATGCGTTGCGCAGGGCGCTGCAATCCAGGCAGGTGTAATCGACGGCGTAATCGGAGATCTGATTCTTGTTGATGTAACTCCTCTATCTTTAGGTACTGAAGTGGCCGATGGGTCCACGTCAGTTATCATTCCAAGAAACACTGCCATTCCAGTTAAGAAAAGTGAAATCTATTCAACAGTCCATGACAATCAAACGGGCGTTAATGTAAATGTTGTTCAGGGTGAACGTAAGATGGCTGATGACAATTCACAGTTGGGTTCATTTTTACTAAACGGAATTCCTCCAGCTCCAAGGGGAGTGCCTCAAATTGAGATTACCTATGAAATCGATGCTGATGGTATCTTAAACGTAACTGCAAAAGAACTCTCAACTGGTGTAAATCAATCTATCATCATTGATGCATCAATGAAAATGTCCGATTCAGAAATCGAAAGGGCTATTAAAGAAGCAAATGAATATGCTGAACAGGATGAGAAAAAATACAGGCTAGCTCAGCTTAGAAACGATGCGGACTCAGCCATTTACGCTGCTGAAAAATTCATTTTTGATCCCGAATTCAGGGACCAGATTCCGCCATCTGACATAGACAGAATCGAAAACCTGATTGTTGAGTTAAAACAGGCTGTCAGTGATGAGGACGTTGTTCAAATTACTGTCAAGACAAAAGAGTTAAATGATGCAACCACTGAAATTGGAGCTAGTTTCTACTAGCTTCAATATTTCCTTATTGTGGAGGTGTTACTATATTTGATTTCGGTGAATTTCTTATAATGGGAGTTTTTATTTTTGCTTTTATTTTTGCCCTTTTAATCGGCTTAATTCAATATAATTTGCTGCATAAGGCTCTGTTTTATGGAGTGGTAGTTGTTGTTGTAGTCGTGGCGATATATATCATAAATAAAATATTGATTTGGAGAAACTAAATCCTGGTTGAATTTCGCATCTGTTTTAGGCTGATTTTTGAGATGATACTATGAACTCACAGGGAATCGTTTAGATTTCATTGGCTTTTTTTCTTTTTTGAATATTTTTTTAGTGTTTTTAATTTTTCCTACTTTTCATTTTTCAAAATCAGATGAAACACAAAAGATAATAAATCAAAAGCTCAAAAAATTAATCATGGGATTCATCTGGTGAGAAAATCAGATGATTTTTATATTAATTTGGTAAAAATGAGACAATGATTTTCAAAAAGGATTTTGATGAGGAAAGCAAAGAATGCGAAAGTTTAACCCATATTGAAGAGGACATTGCCGAGCCCGCATTAATTGAAATTGATAAGTTATTTGGTGCCGCTGATGTTTTAAGCATAAAATACGCTGAAATTCATCATGAAAGAATTCGCAACATTTCCATTATCGCACCTTTAATAGTATTTTTCTTTCTTCTTTATGAAGCTGCAGAGCAGCATTGGCTGATTTTTGTGGTTACTGCACTTGTCTTATTGCTGTATTATGTTTATAGTCATCCTGATGATGAGAAAACTCATGAAAAATATCTGGAATACCGAATGCTTGCCGAATCGCTCCGAGTTCAATATTTCATTTCAAAGGCAGGCATCAAAAAGCAGGTAATTGATATTTTGCCGTGGTTTACTGAAATACGGATTCCTCTGATTAAGGACGTCCTGTCTGATTTGCCCACGCTAGACACAGGTAAAAAAGAGCCTATTCTGGACATCTGGATTAGAGATCAGATGAACTATCATGCCGAAGCACACAAAAAGGCATTAAGGCAGGAAGAGAAAAACAAGTTTTATGAAAGAATTTCACTGATTGCAACAATTGCCTTTTACGTTATGGCGCTGGTTTTTGAAATTACTATGATAATGTACGCTCCTTTTGATTTGGAAACTCCTCACTGGATTCGTGCAGGCTTGAAAATCGGTGTGGGAACCGCTACGGCAATTACAATATTTCTTTCAAACTACTATGGAAAAATGTCCTTATCCAGTAAGGTTGAAGAGCATATGAGAATGTACCTGCTCTATCAGAAAATCGAATTCGAAATTAAAAAAACCCGGGAGGAGCGCGAAGAGCAGATAATCTATCTGGCTAAGCAATGCCTGATTGAAAACACCGTTTGGTATTCACATCAAAAGAAAAACGAGCCGGATTTTGCCGTCGAATGATATCTGGTTTTTCACAGGGAAATTAATGGGTGAATAATCGATTCAACGGTTAATTATATTAACGCTCGTAATAAAAAACATTATTTTAAATTAAGCTATCTTAATATCATTGATGTATCAATAAATATTCATTTTGTGCACGGCTTAACTATATAGGCTTTTAGCTATATTTAACTGGATGTGTGATTCCTTAAATATCTTGAAGGTTTTCAAAGTGAGTTTGTTGTCACTTTTGATATCGTCATTTAATTTATCCCATGAAACTAGATTAGTGCTTGTTTTTTTGAGTATTCTCCAAAAATCCTGCTTAAATTAACCGGAAAATCGTACAAGAAGGTTCTGGGGGATAATAAACAACACTGGGTCAAGGGAGATGACAATAACTGAATCCACACTATACAACAACACAGCACAAATCTATGTGGAGCAATATATATAAAATCAAAAAATATGAATCCAAAATTTGTACCTTCAAAGACAATAAACCGGGTGATGTTTATGAAAAAAGTAATTGCTTCTAAACATGTGAGAATACTTTTTACTAAGATATTAATGCTTTCTCTTGACTCGAATATAGATTTTCTTATTTTTTCCATTTTGGTAATTGCTGTAAGAAGTAATTTTTAAGGGAATTTGTTCTGGATAAAGCTTTTTCTTTCATTGATTTATATAAACTCAAAGTAAAATTATCATTAAAGGTTTTTTCTTGAAAGGAATAATTCCCGGATAAAGCTTTTGCTTTATCTGATTTATATCTATTATAAATTAAACTTATTAATTGAAGATTATTTCTTGAAAGGAATCATCTTTGTTTAGGAGTTTTATATTGTTAATGTTTTCATTAGATATAAAGACTCTGTTTAAAGTAAATAACTGTTTACTTTGTTTTGAATGTCAGGTAGTATGGCATTTATAATTGATTAAAAGGAGGTTACTACATTGGTAAAAGAAAAAGAACATATTAATTTAGCATTTGTTGGACACGTTGACCATGGAAAATCCACTTTAGCTGGACATGTATTGTTAAAAGCTGGTGCAATTCCGGAAAAGAAATTCGGAAACGGCGAAGAAAGATTCAGAAAAGTTTTCGATACGTTAAAAGCCGAACAAGATGGTGGAATTACCATAGATTTAGCACATCAAAAATTTTCCACTAAAAAATACGATTACACTGTAGTAGACTGTCCTGGACACAGAGACTTTGTTAAAAACATGATCACTGGTGCTTCCCAAGCAGACGCTGCTGTGTTAGTTGTTGCGGCTAACGATGGGGTAATGCCTCAAACAAAAGAACACGTATTCTTATCCAGAACTTTAGGCATTAACCAGTTAATCGTAGCTATCAACAAAATTGATTTAGTCGATTATTCTCAAGAAAAATTTGATGAAGTAAAAGATGAAGTATCTAGATTAATTCAAAACGTAGGTTTCAATCCTGATGATGTTGATTTCATTCCATTATCTGCATTTGAAGGAGATAACATCAAGGAGATTTCTGAAAACACTCCATGGTACAAAGGTAATACATTAATTGACGCATTTGATAGCTTATCTGCTCCTGAAAAACCAACTGACTTACCATTAAGAATTCCTATTCAAGATGTTTACTCCATTACTGGAGTGGGAACAGTGCCTGTTGGAAGAGTAGAAACTGGTGTCATGAAGATCAATGAAGACGTTATCTTTGAACCTGCCGGCGTTTCCGGTAAAGTCACTTCCATTGAAATGCACCACGAACAATATGAAGCTGCTGAACCTGGTGACAACATCGGATTCAACGTAAGAGGCGTAGGTAAAAACGATATCATGAGAGGAGATGTTGCAGGTCATGTAAACGATGCTCCTGCTGTTGCAAAAGAATTCAAAGCACAAATTGTTGTTTTACAACACCCGGGTGTAATTACTGTAGGATACACTCCTGTATTCCACTGCCACACTTCTCAAGTTGCATGTACTTTCGTAGAATTAATTCAAAAGTTAAACCCATCCACTGGAGAAGTTGAACAAGAAAATCCGGACTTCTTAAAAACTGGAGATGCAGCTATCGTTAAAGTTAAACCTACTAAACCAATGTGCATTGAAAATACAACTGAGATCCCACAAATGGGCAGATTTGCTGTTCGTGACATGGGACAAACTGTTGCTGCAGGTTTATGCCTTGAAGTGACAGACAAAAAATAGATTCGAAAGTAATTTTTATTACTTTCTCTATTTTTTTTAAGTGTAAAGTAAAAACTTTATAAAATTTATATACTATTTTAAACATAACGATAATTAGAAATATTATTGGGGAGGTGTTAATCATGGGGCTCGAAGATTTAGAATCAGATTTCATTTGTATGAAAGTCGAATCTAACTTCAGCTTCGTGATTGATGCAGGCTTTTTTTAGATAAACCAGATTAATGCATTATTTTTTTATTTTAACTCTCGGCTTTCATACGTTAATTAATTAAAGGGAGTTATTTCATGACAAGAAAAGAAAAAATTACTGCAAAAATAAAAGAATTGATGTATGGACCTAAAAAAATTAGAAACATTTGTATCTGTGCCCATATTGATCATGGAAAAACTACTTTGTCTGATAATTTAATGGCGGCAGCAGGATTTATTTCAAAAGATCTGGCGGGCGAACAAAGGATAATGGACAGTAAATCAGATGAAAAAGATCGTGAAATTATTATTGATGCTGCAAATGCTTCTATGGTTCAGAAGTACAATGGTGAAGATTATTTAATTAACTTAATTGATACTCCAGGACATGTTGACTTTGGCGGGGATGTTACCCGTGCAATGAGAGCTGTTGACGGTGCAGTCGTTGTTGTATGTGCTGTAGACGGTATTAAACCGCAGACAGAAACTGTACTTAGACAGGCTTTAAAGGAAAATGTAAAACCTGTACTTTTCATTAACAAAGTCGATAGACTAATCAATGAGTTAAGGTTCAGTGATGAAGAGCTAAAGGAAAGATTTTTAAAAATCTTTATGGATGTCAACAACCTGATTAAAAAGTTATCTCCGGATAATCAAGATTGGCAGCTGGATGTAAACGACGGAAGTGTCGCATTCGGTTCCGCTTATCAAAATTGGGCTATCAATGTTCCTACAATGCAGGAAACAGGCATTAAATTTAGCGATATTGTTGAATATTGTATCCAAGGTAAATCCAATGAATTAGCTAAGCGTTTGCCTTTATATGATGTTTTGATTAATATGGTAATTGAACATCTTCCTTCTCCGGATGTTGCACAGGCATACAGAGTTCCAAAAATATGGAATGGAGATATCGAATCACCTGTAGGTCAGGCATTAATCAATACCTCTGCAAAAGGCCCTCTTGGTGCAATGATTACAAATGTGGCTGAAAGTGATCATGCGGGTTTTGTTTCAACATGCAGAGTTTATGGAGGCACATTGCAAAAAGGTGGAGAAATTTATCTCGTTGGAGCTAAAGCAAAATCCCGTATTCAACGTGTCGGTGTCTTTGTCGGTCCGAATACCATTGATACTGAAAAAGTTCCGGCAGGAAACATTGCATTTATTACAGGTATTAAAAATCCAACTGCTGGTGAAACATTATGTTTGGCCAGTGATAAAATAGATGAATTTGAGCCAATAGACCATATTTCAGAACCTGTTGTAACAGTAGCTATTGAACCTAAAAACATAAAGGATTTGCCTAAATTGATTGATGTTTTAAGGAATGTTGGAAAAGTAGATCCAACCATTAAGGTCAATATTAATGAAAAAACCGGCGAACAATTAATTTCCGGTATGGGTGAACTTCACTTGGATGTAATAATTAACAGGATAAAAAACGATAAAAAATTAGAAGTCATTACCTCAGAACCTATTGTTGTTTACAGGGAAAGCGTTTTAGGTAATGCAGGTCCTGTTGAAGGCAAGTCCCCAAACAAACACAACAGATTCTACATTGAGGTAGAGCCATTGGATGAAGGTATCTTAAAAGCATTGAATGCAAAGGACTTAAAAGAAGGAGAAGTCAAATCCAAGGAAATGGCAAATAAATTCATTGAATTCGGTATGGATAAGGAAGAGGCAAGACGTGTCTGGGACATATGCAACAAGTCCATGTTTTTAAACATGACTCGCGGTATCCAATACCTGGATGAAGTAAAAACACTGTTGCTTGAAGGTTTTGAAGAAGCCCTTAAAGAAGGACCTTTGGCTTCAGAAGAAGTAACCGGACTGAAATTCAAATTAGTCGATGCTAAACTTCACGAAGATGCAGTTCACAGAGGCCCGGCACAAGTCATTCCCGCGATTAAGAATGCCATTAAAGGTTCTATCATGCTTGCAAATCCATGTTTGGTAGAACCTATTCAAAAAGTTTTAATATCAGCTCCGCTTGAGTATATTGGTGCCTGTGCCAATAATGTCCAAAACAGGCGTGGAATGATGATTGGTCAGGAAATCTTTGATGATGTCAGTGAAATGGAATTTGAAGTTCCGGTCGCTGAAATGTTTGGATTTGCAGCCGATATCAGATCTGCAACTGGAGGTAAAGGATTGTTTTCAACTGAAATTAAAGGATTTAAAACCTTGCCTCGCAATTTGCAGGACAATGTTGTAAAACAAATCCGCCAAAGGAAAGGCATTTCTCCAGAGCCTTTCAGTGCTGAACACTATTTAGGATGAAAGTGTTAGTCACTTTCATTCTACAACCTTTTTTTAGTAAAATATTTTAAATTAATATGCATACCTGTTGAATCAATCCGAATCAATGGTCATGCAATCCTTATTTTGTTAAATGTCAATAATCTTACTGAAATAGTGGATGTCCTTATTCCTATTATCTTCAAATTCGCAGTTTTCCACATCCAGATATTTTCTATGCTGGCAATAAATTGCTCCACCATTCGGTGCTTCGTTAAATATGAATGTGGAATCAGATAATGTCAATATCATGCTAGAACTTTTGATTGCCCCTCCATCACGTTTTGCACGATTAAACTTGAATGTAGAGTCGTTAATGTTGAGTTGGCTGAAATTGTATATTGCACCACCGCCACCCGCAGAGTTAGTGAAGAATTCACAAGCATCAATCTTTAAATTGGCGATTTCATCCCTATTGATAATGCATAATGCTCCCCCAGAAGATTTTACTTTATTTCCGTTAAATTCAGACAGGATAATTTTTAAATCACCTGAATTGCAATAAATAGCTCCTCCACTCTCTGCGGAATTATTTTTGAATTCTGTTTTTTCAATCTCCATATTTCCGTTAGAGTATATTACCCCTCCATCATTAGAGGAAGTGTTTCCAGCAAATTCAGAATTTTTAATCGACAATGAGCCGTTTGAGAAAATTGCTCCTCCGAAATATTTTGAATCATTGTAGGTGAACTTGCAGTTGATGATGGATAGCTCTCCACAGTTATGTATGGCTCCACCTTCGCTGCTGTGCTTTTTTTCCGCCATATTTTTTGACAAAAATGAATCCTTGACGGTCAGCCATCCCTTATTGGATATTGCTCCTCCGTCTTTATTGGAAGTGTTGCCTAAAAACTGGCAATTCTCGATAGTCAGACTGGAGTCATAGTTGACTCTCAAGCATCCTCCTGCATTGTTGATTTGATTTCTGTAATCGATTTCCTGAAATCCGTTTTTAAAGACAATATTTTTAAGCAGAATGTTTTTTCCTGTCACACAGAATATGCGGGATTCGCCGGCACCGTCAATCGTTTTGCCGTTCCCGTCGATGACCAGCCCATCGATGTCCAATTCGATTCCGCCTTCATAGAAATCCCTTTCATACTTTTCAAATACCACATCTTCCATTAAAACTATTTCCTTGGAGTTGTTATGGTGGATAATCCTGTCGAGATATCCGAAATCATGCTTTTCCTCTTTGGGAATCAATTCTTCTGGGGTGTCGACAATGCCAGTGCCCTGAATCTTATCCAACAGATTGTCTGAAAGTTTCCGGATGAATATGTTTTCACTATTGATGATTGTTTTGCCTTCATCTGTAATTTTAGGGGCAATCAGTGTCAAATCACCATAGTTTTCAATATTTTTAGGATTATTGTTGAATGTATTTGCATCAAAAAGTGTATTTTCAATCGTGAACGTTTTTAAATTTGAAATAATCATATCATCAATTGTGTTTTCTGTGATTTGGCCATTGAAGAGAGAGGCATTTCCAAAGTTGGTAATGATGAATTCCGATTTGTTGTTTGAAAAAACAGTGTCATAAACCCTCAAGTGGGAAAAGTCATGTTCGCTGTGGATGATTCTGCCGGTATTTTTTGAAAATTCGGAGTTTTTGATTTCGACAAACTGGGAATTGTGGATGATGTTGTTTGGGGATACATTTTCACAGATTCTTGAATTTGACATTGTCATTTCGCCTTCATTACGTATTGCAGCTCCGATTTCTGCAGTATTATTCTTAAATACTGAGTCGGATATAGTTAATTCACCCATGTTGTGTATTGCCCCTCCACGTTTGTTAGATGAGTTGTTTAGGAATTTGCAGTTGACGATGATAAGTTTGCCTTGACTCATTACAGCCCCTCCGCCGGGATGGTTCATGTCCTGGCTGACTTTATTGTCCACGAAAGTTGAATCTTCAATTCTAAGCTCGCCTGTGTTGAGCAATGCGGATCCAAAGATATCACTGAATCCGTTTTTGAAAACCATGTTTTTGATTGTGACATTTTTGGCCTTGCATTTGAACATCCGTGCCTTTTGCCTTCCATCCATCGTGTGGCCGTTGCCGTTTATGACTATATTGTCAACATCCAGTTCAATGCCTGTTGAATATTTCCTCTCTTCAGATTTTCCTAATACTATATCCGAATCCAGAAAGATTTCAGATGCATTTCCATGAATCTGTTTGTCCAGATATTTGAAATTGCGGCTGGAACTACCATTTTTATTTTCATTAGAACCGAACGCTTTTTTTAACCTGTCTCCAAAACCCATACTATCACCAGTTAATATTAACTTTAGAAATACTATTAATTAAATTTACTTTTAAAATTTCTTTATTTAATGATATTATTGCTTAGAAAAATGAAAAAATGAATTTGATTCAAAAAATTATTTAAATAATTCAATAGCTATGTCTTAATGAAAGCAAAAGCTTTATTTCACTTATATTCTTTTTAATTTATACATTTAATTGTAAACTATTTACTAAAAAATAAAGGTGGTGATAAAATCAATAAGAACTTTGAATATACAAGAGATAGTTTATATGACCATTTTGAAAAAAATATGGTATCCAGAAAGTTATTTAGAGTGGATTGCGACACAGATGAGCTGTGGCAATTTTTCCTGGATAAGCTTCCAAATCAAATCAACCCTATTTATCGTGAAAACAGGGTTCATGATTGCAGTAGCTGCCGTAGTTTTTTCAGACATGCTGCCAATATGGTAGCAATTGATGAAGACACATATGAGTTAATCACATTGTTCGGATGTGAGCCTCACAAGGATTATGAAGGTGTCTTTAAAGAGTTGGATGAATATATTAAAAGCTGTAAAATTACAGATGTGTTTAAGCATGATACAAAAAAATTAGGTCATAAATATGATCGTGAGCAATTGGAAGACGGCAGTGTAGTTAGACACAATCACTTTTACCTTGAGCTTCCAAGAAATCATGTCGGATATAGAAGCGATGTTGCTGAAGCTAGAACTACTAGGGAAGTGTTGCAAGCTTCAACTGAGGAAATTTCTCTTGATTCTGTTGACACTGCCTTAGAACTTATCTCCACTAACAGCTTATATAGAGGTAACGAATGGAAAGATGTTCTTGAAAAATTCAGAGATCACCTGGTTGAAGTTGAAAGTGTTGATGAAGATAATTTAGATAAGTTTTACTGGATTAAAAGTATTGAACTTGGTCAATTAATTTCTAGATTAAAAAATAAGAGTATCGGTACACTTTTAGTGGAAATCAGTTTCGGCGTACCGTTGGATGAAGCGGTTTCCAATTATGAAAGAATCGTTGCTCCAACTAACTATAAAAGGCCTAAGGCAATTTTCACAAAATCCATGCTTAAAAGAGCAGAAGAAAAAATCGATGAATTAGGTTTTAAAGATTCTATCCCGCGCAGATTTGCAGTAATGGGAGATTTAAGTGTTAGGGATGTTTTATTTGCAAACAGGGATGTCACTCCTCAACTTCAGGAAAGTGAAAGTTTCTTCGATAAATTAAGAGGATTAACAACAAGCAGAGCTAGAAACTTCGATAAGGTTCAGGACATTCCAATCAATGATTTCATTGAAAATATTCTGCCTAGTGCTCAGGAAGTGGAATTATACTTGAATTATGATTTAGGAAATAACTTCGTATCTTTAATCGCTCCAATCAATAAGGATGCTCCAAGCATGTTTAAATGGGATAACTTATTCAGCTGGGCATATAAAAACAACATTGCTGACAGTTTAATGAAACAGAGAGTTAAAGCAATGGGCGGAGACGTTGACGTTGACTTGAGATTCTCCATTCAGTGGAACGATCAGGAATGGGATAAAAACGATTTGGATGCACACTGTACGGAACCTACAGGCTTTGAAATTTATTATTCTCAAATGAGAAGTAAAAAAACTGACGGATGGCTGGATGTAGATATTATCCATCCGGTAGAAGGCGAAACATCTGTTGAAAACATCAGATATAAAGATAAAAGCCGCATGATTCCCGGTGATTACAAATTCCGTGTACATCAATACACTTACCGTGGCGGTGATAGAGGATTTAAAGCCGAGATTGAATTTGATGGAAGAATCTACAACTTCGCATATCCTTTCCAAGTAAGACAGGACGAATACATTGATGTCGCAACGGTAACTTTAGACGAAAACGGTAACTTTACCTTAAAAAGCTATTTAGACAATCAGGCTTCCAACATTAAAGAATGGGGATTAAGTTACAATACCTTTGTTCCGGTTTCCCTAATCTGTTACAGCCCAAACTACTGGGGCGATAATGCAATTGGAAACAAACATGTCTTTTTCATGTTAAAGGACTGTGTTAATGAAGATAGGGTAAATCCATGGTTCAATGAATTCCTGGTGGAAGAATTGATGGACCACAAAAGAGTAATGGAAGCTCTTGGTTCCATTGCAAAAGTTGAGAACTCTCCAAATCAGTTAAGTGGTATTGGATTTTCCTTAACTCAAAGAAATAAAGTTACTTTAAAAGTAAAAAGCGAAAACATCGAAAGAGTCATTAATGTTGTAATTTAGAGGTGATTCGATGAATGAAATTAGGAGGTATTCTATGGCAAATGTTTGGGTTGAATGTTTAAAAAACAAATATAGATTTGAATTTAAAGGCTTGATTAGTGTCGAAGATCTTTTCGATTTAAAATTGGAGGATTTGGATTCAATCTATAGAAATCTAAAAAATGAGGAAAAGGATCTTCAGGGAGATTCCTTACTTGACACTGCAAAAAATCCTAAAATCGGTGAAATTCAAGTTAAAATTGATGTGGTTAAAGCAGTTTTTGATATTAAACAAACAGATATTAAAAACACTGAGAAAGCTTTCGCTAATAAAGCTCAAAAAGATAAGATTTTAGCTATCATCGAAGATAAGGAAAATCAGGAATTGTCTGAAAAATCTATTGAAGAACTTAAAGAAATCTATTCCAATTTAGAATAGTTAGATAATCTATCATGCGATAGATTGTCTTATTTTTATTTTTTTTTGGTGCATTAAATTGAATTTTAAACAAAGAGATAAAATGTTATTTTACAAGATGATGAAGAGTTAATTTATAAAGATGGAATTGAAATTGATTCGGACGGATTAACAATTGACGGGTGCGGACATACAATAGATGCCCGAAATAAAGCCCGCATTTCAAACTTATTAAATGAAGATTCATCATACACATTTAAGAATTTAACTTTTAATAACACTTATTTCCCAGGTTAGGATCATCCTGATGCTTTAAACGATGGCGGTGGGGTCATCTATAACAAATCCATTTGCATGTTTGAAAATTGCAGTTTCATAAATAATGAAGCTTCACATTTTGGAGGCGCAATCGATAATATCTGTGGCTTTTTAACTTTTACGGACTGCGTATTTGAAAAGAATTTTGCACACGGTTCCGGAGGAGTAATATTCAATCACGCTGGTGATATTGACTTTACAAACTGTATTTTCAAACAGAACAAATCAAATCATACCGGTGCAGTATTATCGGATTTTGTTGGCCATTTGAAATTTAATAATTGTATATTTGATGATAATTCAATAGAATTTAAATGAATCATCGCATTAGCCCATAATGCATCATTTGACTTTGGCGATCAATATTTTTAAAAAATACCGTTAGTGAAGGGTTTTACATTTATACGGTAAGTATTTTTGATACAATGTAAGCATATAACATGTTTTTTAATGAGGTTATTTTAAAATTTTTTTTATCAAAAGAGAATTAATCATATACAGGATTTTTGATGAAATGGGTGTTGATTCGGTAAACTCTTTGTTCAGGTCAATGAATAATCACAAAGGATTCGGATAATAGAATTCTATTGTACTGGCCTAAAATAAGAGGAATATCTTGGAAAGAGTTTATTCCTGATGTTTTTATCTGATAAAATTGTTAAAAAAGCTTGCTTGGATAGATTATGTGTATTGCATTTGCATCAAAATCTTTTAAAAAACACATAGTGTGCTATTTTATCTACAGCTAATTTTAAATTTTTGGATGATTTAATCCATCGTCGGTCAAGAAGGATTTATCTGAATTCAGATATTGTTTTGGATAAGGATGAAATCCCCGATTATCATCATGGCATAAAAATTGACAGGGATAATATTAAATAATGGGCAATGGCCATACAATTGATGCTTGCAGTATTGCCCGTATACTATACAAAATATTTATTACTTTTAACTCTCACCATATAATATTTTTACACAATCATATATAATTTTAGTTCATAGCACATATTTTATAATCTTAAGAAAATTCAAATATCTCAATACTGAGCTACGAATCCCCATTGAAAAAAATTTTTACAAAAACATATATAGCAAATACTTCAATTCACAGAAAACAGATAATCAAACCATCAATGACTCAAGTAAAGACAAAGCTCCCAACTGTGTGGGCTGGGGACAGGCCCATTACTGTATAGCAAAATCATTAGACTATGATAAGCAGTTTTTTCCATGTTAAATGTTGTGTAAGAAGTACTGGCCATATCAGATTAAGGTTAAAGCATAAGAAACATACTTTAGGAAATTGGATTAACAGAGATCCAGCTGCAATAGCAGATACCAGTGACGGTAATGTTAAATCTATCTGGTGCGATAATAGTTACCTCATAGCATACGATCCAAGCTGGATATTCACAGATTTTTACTCAAGTTAGGCAATCAAATGAATTGCGATGAATGATTGAAGAATTAAAAAAATTTCCAAAGGATAAACCAATAAAGATAATGGAATGGTACAGTATATAATAGAAACCGATGAACCTGAAGACATTAACACTATAGGTTATCACAAAAAAGTCGGCATTGACGCATTAGAAGTCACTGGTGAGATAAGAGACTTTGTTGTTATTGTCAACGATAAGTATCATGAAATAGCAAGTGATTTTCCATAATTAACTAATTAACATTAACTAGAAGTCAGGTATTAAAAACTCACTATCCGAAAAATATTCATGTTAACTAATTTAATTATTTATAAATTAATACTCAGTTTACATCGTTTGGTTTATTATTTTCTAATTTAGAACTTTCAATAATGAATAATTTTTCATCATCATTGTATATGGCTCCCCCACTACTATCTTTAGCGGTGTTATCTGTTAATATGGATTCTTTAATGTTCAGTTCACCACAATTGTATATGGCTCCACCACCCTCAGAGACCAATCCTGAACCTTCTGCGGTGTTATATTGTAACTTAGATTTATTAATCTCCAATTTACAACTTATATTGTATATTGCCCCACCACAACCAGCCATTGAACCTCTCGCCATGTTATTTTTTAGTAGGGATCCAGTGATGGTTAATATGCCTCCATAACTAGATATTGCTCCCCCACCAACTTTTGAAAGTGATTGGCCTTTTACAATATTATTTATTAATGTGGATTCTTTTATGTTCAGTTCACCATTATTATTATGTATAGCTCCACCACTACCTCGTATTGCTGTGTTATTTATTAATGTGGATTCTTTTATGTTCAGTTCACCATTATTATTATGTATAGCTCCACCACTACCATCATTTGCTATGTTATCTGTTAATGTGGATTCTTTTATGTTCAGTTCACCATTATTATTATGTATAGCTCCACCACCATCTTCTGATATATTATTTTCGAATTTACAATTTTCTATTGTTAAGTTAATATTGTGGTTAATTTTTATAGCTCCCCCATTATTATTTAATAAATTATCATAGTTTTTGTGTGAGTGTCCATTTTTAAAGATTATATTTTTAAGAGTGATGTTTTTTCCAGTTATGATAAACATTCGTGTTTTGTCTGCCCCATCTATAGTTTTCCCATTTCCATCTATAGTTAAGTTGTCTATATCTAGTTCTATCCCTCCTTCATAGTAATCTCTTTCGTAATCTCGAAAGGTTATGTCATGATCTAGAATTATATCTTTAGAATTATTTTCATGAATTTTTTTATCTAAATAACTAAAATCAAAGTTATTCTCTTCATATAATTGATCAATATATTTAACAGTTCCCCCATAAATTTGACTTTCAAGATTTGGAGATGATTGTTTTATAAGTACATAATTTCGATTTATTATTGTTTTTCCTTCATCCTTTATTTTAGGATCTGTTAGAGTTAATTCGCTTTCATTTATTATATTCACAGCATTATTTGAAATATTATTTTGAAATATTGTTTTTTCAATACTGCAGAATTTTCCACAATTACTTATTACGGATTCTTCTATATTATTTTCTTTAAATTCTCCATTGAAAATACCTAAATTAGATCCATCATCATTCAATACAATATATTTTGATTGATTATCTCTAAAAGTAGTATTATGAATCTGTAAAGCACCTTTATTTAAAATAATATTATAGTCTTGAGATTTATTATTTATAAATTCACAACTAAAAATCTTTAAATCACCTTCACAATGTAATATACCAGAACCATCTTTTGCTGTGTTATCTGTTATGGTAGTTTCAGTAATTTTTATTTTACCAAGATAATTTAATATAGCTCCACCCTTTTTTGCTGTGTTATCTGTTAATGTAGATTTAGTGATGTCCAATATACTAGATGCATTATATATTGCTCCACCCTTTTTTGTTGAATTTTCCTGAAATATAGATTCTGTAATACTTGAAACACTATTAAGATTGAATATTGCACCTCCTCTAAACTTTTTCGCAACATTTCTTATTAGAGTGGATTTAGAGATAGTCAAATAACCATGATTGTATATTGCTCCACCATTATTTATTGCTATATTATCACATAGTGTAGATTCAGATATATTCAACTTACCTATATGATTGTATATTGCTCCACCTGTACTAGGGTCCATAATTCCTAAACGTTTTGCAGTGTTATTTTGTAGTATGGATTTGATGATACTCAACTCACTATTCTCATTATTGTATATAGCTCCCCCTTTATCTTTTACTGTATTATTTTGGATTCTAGATTCAATAATGTGCAACTCACCATTATTATATATTGCTCCACCACACTCTTTTGCATATCCATTTTTTAATATAATATTTTTAATAGTAATATTTTTACCCATACAGTAAAATATCCGTGTCTTACCTTTAGCATTTATTGTATGGCCATTTCCATCAATAATGAGATTATCTACATCTAATTTGATTCCTTGTCCAAATTTTTTTCTTTCATTATGTCCCAATATGATATCTGAGTCAAGCACAATCTCTTTAACTCCCCTATTGATTAAATTGTCGAGATATTGAAAGTTTTTACTTGATTTGAATCCTTTAACTCTATCCAAGAAACCCATTTAATCACACCATTACAATTATTAATAATAGGTATATAATTAAATATTTATTAACGTTATGTATAAAGAGATTATTTTACAAACATTCCACATTACATCCGCCATCAACTATTCAAAACTTACTTTGCGAAACCCTTACATATAATTGCAGTTTAAAAATCAAATCTAAATCCAAAACGGCGACCGTTAATGTTAGCCATCAAAGTAAATGAAAAGAAAAAAACTATCTATTGATTTAACATCAAGTATTCTGCAGATAATACTAACTATAAAACTTAATTTTTATTATCAGGTTATTGTCTCATTATTTACATTTAATAACAAGGTTGAAATTAAGCGTTAGCATTAGATAATTGAAAAAAAGTTTTACTCCTAGTTTAATTCATTGTAAATCTGTAAACCAAGATCAGTTAGTTTATGTAGCTTTCCAATTCTATCTTTAGGATTTTCACATACAACAATATCTTTGTCTTTCAAATCAATTAATGCTCTCGAAACTATACTGAAATCTACATACATTATTTCTCTGATTTCAGATTGAATTGAATGTTTTCAATCGAAATATTCAAAACAATGAAATTAGTAAAACATAGTTACCTAAAAGTTATTATTGAATTACAATTTAAGAACAAAAGAAATAAGATCAACATACACTAATTTAGAGTATAAAAATATCAAGGAAAACTGCAGGTAAATAATAACATATTAATTGACATAGGAGAAAAAATTTTAATTTAGTTTTAATATTTTAGAAATTTTCCAAACATTTAAAAGGTTTAAAATTAATAATAATTCCTAAAAGTTTTTAAAACTAAAAATAGGGAGTTTAAAAATAAAATAAAACGTTTTAAAGCAGTAAAATTTATTTTGCCCGTATACTATACAAAATATTTAGTACTTTTAGCTCTCACAATATAATATTTTTAGACAAACATATATAATTTTAGTTCATAGCACGTATTTTATAATCTTAAAAAGATTCGAATGCCACAATACTGAGCTACGAATCCCCATTGAAAAAAATTTTTACAAAAACATTATATTAAGTATTATTTCATTTAACCATATTACTGGAATTGAATATTTTCTTTTGAAATACTCAAAACACACTTAAGAATAAATGATAATTTTAATATCCAATCATAGTGAAAACAAATACTTACCTAAATTTTATACTCAAAAAATTATGCACTTACAAAAAGTTACTCTTGTTGAACACGGTTTTAAAACAAAAGAAATAAAATCAATATATGCAAATTTAGAGGATAAAAATATTAAAATCGGTATGTAAATAATAATAAATTGATTTTGACAATCATGGATCTCTAAAATCAATTATAAATGGAAAAGACTGTCATTTAAAGGTTAACAAATCGTTTTTCGGTGATGGCTGTGATAATGAGATGACAAATGAATGCAGTTTAAAGCAATGACTATATCTTCAATTTGATAATTGGAAATCTTTATAACTCAAAAAGTGATTATCATGTCTCAGAATAAAATTTGCGAATTTAAGTATTTGGATGATTTAATTCATTCAGGTTCCAAGGAATATTAACTTAGATTGTGATATTTCAATGGATAACTCAGAGAAAAATCATTTTCGGATGGAATTGAAATTGATCTTGATAATCGGGTTATCGATGGCGGTCATCACTCAATAGATGCCAATGATATATCCAGTATATTTTTAATTTCATCAACTGATGTTATAATTAAAAATTGCACTTTAAAAATGGATTATATCTCAAAGACAAATTGGATAGTGAAGATATTGGTGGTGGAGCAATATATGCAATGCTAAATTCCTCTTGAATTGAAAAGCTGTGAATTTTCAAATAATAAATCTGATGAAACTGTCAGGGCGATTTTAATTTAATAGCCAGATAGAAAAATAAGTAAAATGATTAAATTAAGGATTTATTGACAAACATCTTAAAACATAACATTATATGATAATAATTTATAAACTCTGAAAGAAAGATTTATATTTAAATAGAAATTTTTCATTAATTGATAAGGATAGCTATGTAGTTATTACGTTAATATTTGGAAACTATTTGGGAGACATAATATGAAATACAAAAAAATTTTAATTATTTTAACTCTTTTAATGGTAGGTTTCTTATTCATCAGTACCGTAAATGCTGGATGGTTTGATTTTTTGTCACCTGCTGAAGAAAAAGAAATAAGTATTCAGGATGAATTTGATAGTGCGAAATTTGGAATAAATGCTTCATATGAAAATGCTAGCGTGATATTGCTTGAGTCTACTCCTCTTGAAAAAAACTTTCACCCAGAAATTTATGTGGATACCATTGACTTATCCGAGTATGGTGTAGATAAGGCAAATGTTGCTGTTGGTTCAACAAATACAAAGCCCTCCACATGCAAGATTCAAGTTAAATTAAATATTGATTTGAAAAATGCTACTTTGGTAGAGTTGAGAAATAATTCAAAGTCTATAATGGGCACACCCGTTGAAGATGAGTTGACCGGTAATTTAAGCAGTATATTAGATGACTCATTTAATAAGAAAAATAATTGGTCAACACGGAATCTGGAATTTTCTTTTGCTGCCACGAACCCGAAATCCGGCAAAAGTGAAGGCCATAATCTTCCTATAAGTTTAAAAAATGCATCATATAAAGATGGCATATTGTCTTTCACTGAGGAAGTTTCAGACAATTCTACAGGTCACGACTTTTCAGAAATAATTGGTGGCAATAGTACGGTTTCTTTTTATATGCATAATAATAAGACTAGTATTTATTATTACATTCATATGCCTCCAATTTCAGGGGGATAAAACCCTCTATTTTTTTATTGCTAAATTTTGATTATTTTTTTAAAATATATTCTTTTTGTAGTGTTAATATGATGATTATTTGGGATGAAATAAAAATAAAGATTATTGCACTTAAATCAAAATTAAATATCTTGAATCATTTTTTCAAAGTTAAATTTTAATATATTGATTTAGTAGGGTTCATAAAAAATAATTTTCATACTAAAATTATTTATATCAAATAATTAAAAATTATACATAAAGGTTTTTATTTAATTAAGATTATTGGGTATGTATCATGGAGGATGTAAGAGATCATAATCATCTTAGAGCATTAATTTTTCAAAAGGAAGGTTATGTTTCTTTAAATTATGATATAAGTTTAAATAGGAGTATTGATATTAGGAATAATAATTTGACCATTGATGGTAATGGCCATACTATTGATGCTAATGGAAAAAACCGTATTTTTAATGTTACTGGAAAAAATGTAGTTTTAAAAAATTTTATTTTTAAAAATGGTAAAGCTCCAACAGGACTTTTTGCAGATGGTAAGGGTTATGGAGGGGTTATTCGAAATAATGGTCAGTTAGAATTAAATAATTGTCAATTTATAAATAATGTGGCTAAAAATGATGGTAATGATATAGTTAATAATTCCGAATTAAAAATTATAAATTGCAGTTTCTCTCAAAATAATAATTCTAAGTATTCTATTTTAAATAATGGTTCTATTAAAATATGTGAAAATCAATTGGAAACATTAGAACCTTTTATTAGTGGTGGAAAAATTAATTTCATTTCCAAACCTAAAATTACTGTTGATGTTTTTGGCACTGAAGGAATGGGTACAGATTATCCTATCCACATGATTGACCGTCCTTTTGATGCATATTCTGGATCGGAGCGTTATATTTTTGCAAGTTATGCTCATGTTGATGCAAAAGAAGTTTTTGCTGAATTAAAACGTTTTCATGAAGATGGATTTAAAATTTGGTATGATGATGGAATTCGTTCTGGTGAGGGATGGCAAGAAGTAGTTGAAACGGCATTAGAGGATTCTTCATTATTCATTGTTTTCCTGACTCCTAATTCTGTTGAATCAAAAAATGTGCGTGATGAGATTTTTTTAGCTATTCATGAAGATATTCCTCTTATTCCAATTTATCTTGAAAAAACTGAGTTGAAATATGGTCTTAAATTAACATTACTTAATTTACAATCAATTTTTAAATATGAAATGCCTGAAAATGATTATATTTGCAGATATAAAAACGATTTTAGCAGATATGTTGGAACATAAATAATTTAATTTTAAAAAATTTCATTATTTTCTATTTATATTATCAATAAACTGTTCTTTTTTTGGTTTATCTTAAAATAATATGATAAAAAATTACTGGTTTTATCAATTAACTTTAATTTAGAAAATTTTATATGTTTTTAAAGAGAAATTTTATTTTATGAGTATTTTTTCCTTTTTTATATTTTTTTGTTTTGCAAACAATAAGTTTCAGTAAACAAATAATGAAAAAATAATCATGTGGTGTAAATATGGTAAATTTAAGTTTTGTTTCAAGTAAGATGAAAACAATTGTCGGTATAATTTCAATAATTTTATGTATTTTGGTATTCTTTTTGACACCATCGTATATTGAATTTTATTTAATTATTCCATTTGCGATTTTTGCAATATTTTTAATTATTCCTAATGATACCTTACAAAATAATAGGATAATAGGTGCTGTTTTAGTAATTTTCGCTATTTTTGTAATATATACATCAATTAATGGAGTTTTAAATCCTTATGATGTTGCTACAAATTTATATGTAAACGGTTATTTTAGTTCTCTTCCAACTACAAGCGAAATTTCTGCATGTGCTACAGGTTATGGAATAGTTTTGGCCTATGCAATAATCAATATTTTATTTGGAATTTTATTCTTTATACCTACAACAGGTGAGACATATTAAGGAGGATTATGTATGTTTGATAAAAAGAAGATGTTAATAGTATCTTTGTTCGTAGCATTATTTTTAATAACTACGTGTGTTGTTTTTGCCGATTCAGGTTCAGGTACTTTTAAGGATTTGGCTTCTAAAGTGTCTGGTGACAATAAAACAGGAGTAATTGTCTTGGATAAAGATTATGTAAATACTGATAATTATGATGTAAATGGAATAAATATCACTGGAAAAAACCTTGTTATTAAAGCGGATAAAGGTAAAACCGTCACTATCGATGCTAAAAATGCTGGAAGGATATTCAATGCAAACGGTACTCAAAATGTTACTTTTGAAAATATCAATTTTGTAAATGGTAACTCCAGCAAAGCCGGTGGTGCAGTAGTGTTGGGTGATGAAAAAAGCAATTCTGCCGTAAACTGTAATTTCAAGGATTGTTATTCCGATGAATTTGGCGGTGCTTTAGATGGTAATGCTGTAGGATGTACATTTGAAGGCTGCAGTGCAAATTATCATGGCGGTGCTATTTTCGATGGTTCTGCAACAAACTGTACCTTTAAAAATTGCTTCTCATTAAGCTGTGGCGGTGCCATTTCATATCATGAAGCTACAAACTGTAAATTCATAGACTGCTACTCATACTGGCGCGGTGGCGCAGTATTTGAAACAAAAGCAGTAGGATGCGACTTCACAAATTGCTATTCAACTGAAGGAGGATCCATGTATAACGGTTCTGCATTCAATTGCAATTTTGAAAACTCTGCTGCCAAAAACGGTAATGGTGGAGCTATTTGTGAAGGTACAGCAGAAGGCTGCAGTTTTTCAGGCTGCACAGCAAGTGGTGATGGTAATGCCATGTACGGCGGTACCGCTACGAATTGTAAGTTAAATAAAGAAGATGCCGCTAATGTAAAAATGAAATAATTCAATTTGATTAAAAAAATGCAAAGTTCAAATACTTTGCATATAATTTACTTTTTTTCAGCAAATAAAGCCCAATAATATTTTAATTAGCATATGGCTTGGATGTCCGAATAAAGATCTTCCTCCGGATGCAGTACCAAAACCCCATGCAATTGATGTAAGAATTATGTTCACAAAACTGTATTTCAAATATGTACCGAATTTATCATCGCTAGTTGATCCAACTATAAAAAATTGGGTTATGATTATTGCAATTATAAATTCCGGGCAAAAAAATTCATTATTGGGCGCGCCGGTGATAATTTGTATGATTATGCTTTTAAATAAGTTGAAAACCCATATTCCAATTAATATTCCAGGATATATTAATATGTCATCGTCATTCATATTATTTTCTTTAATTTGTTTATTATTTAAGTTGTATAAAGTGATTACTTTAGTTAATTTATTTATAGGCTTGAACAAAAGTATTATTATAAATATTATTTGAGGTTGATATTTTGAAATTAAATAAATATTTATTGGCAAGTATTTTTGTACTGGCTATATTAATGCTTACTGCAGTAAGCGCATCAGATGATATTGTACCGGAAGATAATGTCTTGGAAAGTGACATTTCACCTGCAGATGTATCTGATGAATTGGGTGGCCAGTATTATGACGACGATTTTTATATAACTGTTCAGGAAGATTATACTTGGGATAAAAAGGATTGGAATTCAAGGGATGTAATCTACATTTCATCATATTCTCAAAAAAATGGAACTTTCAGTTTTCTGGTCGATGACAATGAAAAGTTAAACGTTCCACTTACAAACGGCTATTTTTCAATTGAAGATGATGGAATGGGCGGCAAATACAATAAGACTTTCGAATATATTTATCCCGCTAACTTGTCCCTAGACACTGGAAACTACAATATTAAAGTTAAATTCGATGGAAATACCTTGATTGACAATCAGGTGACTTTAAAGGAAAAGGATGATTTTGATTTTTACATTGTGAATCCTTATTCTTGTGATGATGAGGATTATTTCGATTATCCTAGCTTCATTATTATAGATTCAAACCATAACCGCACCGGAACCTTGGAGATTTTTGTAAACGGTACTCGCAAGACCTATTTCAACGTGACTGACGGGGCTTTTGATGAAATACCTGATTGCAGCAACAAATCCAGATATCTTGCGCCTAGCGATATTTTGGATGATTACGGTACTTATGACATTAAAATCACATTCACGGACAGTTCAGCTACTGAAACTTTAAGGGATGAAATAGTTCAAGTAATCGGACCTAAACCTTCAGAACCTAAGCTTGAAATGAGTTTTTATTTTGACGTTCAATATTTGAGGGCAGACAATACTGCTTATATCTATTTGCCTCGAGAAGCAACAGGCAACCTGACTATAAAGTATAATAATCATGTATTTGATGTTCCTTATTCCGATGGCTATGCCGAACATATGATTTATGCTTGGTACGTCCAGTATCTTGGCGAAACACTAGTCACGGCCATTTATGAAGGGGATGATTTCGGTACGTTAACTGCCAATGGAACCATTATCGTTACTCCCGGCGTCACAATTCCCTATTATGCGAGCCTTGGCGAGAAATTCACGATTTCCATGATAACTCATGAATGGGTTAATGGCGGAAAATTTGACGTTTATGATTATGCTGGCGATGTTAAGGGAGACCTCATTGCCTCCAACGTGATTAACAAGGGTCTTTCATCAGTAACCATATCAAGCGACACTTTAGGATTGAACAAATTTTATCTGGAATATGACACCCTGGGATCAGGCAAATACTATTCAATTCAGGAATTGAATATCATTGAAAACAGTGAAAATGTGGAAGTTGACGTTCCAGAAGAAGTGCCTGTAGGATATGATTTTAACATGACTGTGACTGCACCGCCTCGCGATTTCAGTTTTGTAAGTATTTCTGTCGATGGCAAAGATTCTGAATTTTATAGCATTGACAGCGGCAAATTAGTAAAGACTATTCCCGGTTTATCAAAAGGAAATCACATGATTGTAGTACAATATGATTATGGATATTATGAAGACGGAAAATGGGTTGAGGATGTTTATTCAAATACTTTTTATGTAAATGCATATGAGTATGTTAGATTTGACGCTCCGGAATTAATTAAAGATTATAATGGTTCTGAAGAATTCACAGTTACAGTATATGATCTTAATAATAATACTATCCCATATTTTTTGATTAAAATTATGACCAATAATCAAACTTATAATAAAGCAACTGATGGTAATGGAAAAGCTTATCTTAAAGCAGATTTTGATGTGGGCGTTTATCCAGTTAATATAACTGATGATTACAATTATGCAACTTCAAAAATCACTATTAATAAAGTAGCTACCAAAACCGATTTGTCTTTTGAAAAATTTGCTAATAATAGTGTTGCTTTGATTGCTAATGTTACTCCATCCTCTGCCGGCGGTCAACTTGTATTCAATGTTAATGGTGAGGAGTTAAAGTCTGAAGTGTGTGGTCATGAGGTTATTTGGATTTTAACTGATTTGGATGCTGGTAACTATACTGTAACCGCAGTTTATAATGGAGACCTCAATCATATAAATTCCACTTCCAATACTATTTGGTTTAATATTGAGAAAAAATATGATGTTTCTGCTCCGGATTTAACCAAGTATTATAAAGGTCCTGAAAAATTTGTTGTAACTGTTAAAGACGGGGATAACAATCCTGTATCAGGCAAAAATGTAACCATTACACTTAATGGAGTTAATTACAATAGAACCACTGACAGCAAGGGTCAGGCGTCAATGGCCATTGGCTTAAACAGCGGTGTTTATAATGTAACCAGTGAATTTGAAGGCATTAAGGTTAACTCAACAATTACTGTCAAATCCACTATTTCAGGAAAAAATGTGACTAAGATTTACAGAAATGATACTCAGTACTATGCTACCTTTGTTGATACAAAAGGCATCTTATTGAAGAACACTGACGTTGAATTCAATATTAATGGAGTTTTCTACACCAGAACTACCAATGATCAGGGTGTTGCAAAAATGAACATTAATTTAAACCCTGGAACTTATATTATTACAGCTACAAATCCAAACTCCACCGAACAGTATACAAATGTCATTACTGTACTGTCTTCAATAGTAGAAAATCATGATTTGACAAAATACTATAAGAATGCATCCCAGTTTACTTTCAGGCTACTTGACAGTCAGGGCAATCCTGTTGGTGCGGGTGTAAGCGCCAAAATAAATATCAATGGTGTATTCTATACCAGAACTACCAATGCATCAGGTTATGTCAACATGAACATTAACTTGAATCCGGGCACTTACATTGCAACTATTGAGTATAATGGTTTGATGATGTCAAATACCGTTAAAGTATTGCCTATTTTAAAAGCTGAAAACCTTTCAATGAGATATAAGGATGGAAGCAAGTTTGAGGCAACATTGCTTGATGGTCAAGGAAATCCTCATGCTAATCAGGAGATTACATTTAACATTAACGGGGTTTTCTATGATAAGCCGACTGATGAAAATGGTATTGCTCGCTTAAACATTAACTTAATGCCCGGCGAATACATCATCACGTCAATGTATGAAAACGGCGCAGCTATTTCAAATAAAATAACCATAAGAAGTTAAAGATTTAATTCTTTAACTATTTTCTTTTTTTAGTATAAAGCGAAGGCTTTATGTGATTTATATATGATTTGGAATAGATTATTATATAGGTTTCAAAAGGGAATCATTAGATAAAGCAATGGCTTTATGTGATTTATATATGATTTGGAATAGATTATTATCTAGATTTCCATTCAACTGCCATGACCTGTGGAGGTCGAGGTAGCCTTGCCAAAGATGAAATCTAATTATGAGTTAAATTTGATGATTATTATGAATTATGAATGCCCAAGTTGTACAAGATTTACTGGATGTAGACAGGATATGTCTGTATGGGAATGCATTAGGTATTGGTATAAGTCCAACTTTGGGCTTATTGATTGAACATTAATCAAAAACCAATTTCTTTTTTTCATTTCCTTAGCATTATGGATTTTTTACAGCTTTTAATATTAATATCTTGAGGATGTGGTGTTAATGGTTAACATCGCTGCTTCGGGAGTAATGGATTTAGGTTTAATATATTTAATTAACAATAACGTTTTCGTTATTTCTCTTTCAACGGGATGGTGTAGTCTGGAAAACACGCGAGGCTCATAACCTCGTAATCATCGGTTCAAATCCGATTCCCGTTATTGGGCATGTAGCATAGCAGGTTAATGCGCTGGCCTTGTAAGCCGGAAATCAGGGGTTCAAATCCCCTTATGCCCTTTATCTTATGGTTAATTAAACTCAATTTGAATCTATAATTTAATGGAAGAATGTTTGCCTTCTAAGCAAATGATGTGGGTTCGAATCCCACTAGGTCGTTGAATTGTTATGCGATGGATCTGTATCTCAGTTGGTAGAGGGCTGGGCTCATATCCCAGTGGTCGTGGGTTCAAGTCCCATCAGATCCATTCAATAAGCTTTAATGGTGTAATTGGATAACATGCTACTCTGCGAAGGTAGTCATCTGGGTTCAAGTCCCAGTTAAAGCTTTAAGGAGCTGTAATTTGGCTTAATGATGGCCTCTCTAGCACAGGGGGCATTGACTTCAGTCATGATGGCTCCATTAATGTAACTTTCAGTAGTTTGTGTGGTCTAATTGGTTTTGCATACAGCCAATTAGACCAAAGGTAAGTAATCATTATTTGAAATGGTGGTGTTTTGGAAACACGCTCATAGCGAGAGTCTGAGGTTCGATTCCTCTACATTTCATTAGTCACATCGATGACTTCCATGTAATCTGATGAATCTGTAAAAAGGATATTGTTAATGTAAAGTAAAAGCTTTATGTGAGTTATATATTCATTTGAACAGATATTTAATTAGATTATGTATGGTTGGCCAAATGTCTATTGTTCGTTTGGCTGAAGTTAATGTAAAGTGAATGCTTTACGTCATTTATATATAATTCAAAATAAAATAATAATTGATGATAAATATGTATAGGTTTAATGAAGAGCAGGATTGTTAAAATCACCGTTCTTGTAAATAAAGATCATCTATCTCTTTTTTTTACATTTATGGTGATTGCAAAGGATAATTACCATAAATATGTTTTGAATAGCTTAAATTATATTACTCAAGCGTATTTTTAATATATTGAATAATTTTTGGGTCATTGGCTTAGTCAGGTAGAGCGGGTGCCTGAAGAGCACCTTGTCGCCGGTTCAAATCCGGTATGGCCCATTTTACAATAAAATTATTTCGGGAAGTGGCATAGCGGCTATTGCGGTCGGCTGTAGACTGGCTTGTCATGGGTTCGAGTTCCATATTCCCGATTCAAAATGTTTTTAACATTTCATGGAGCTATAGGGTAGTGGCAATCCTGATGGACTTTCGATCCGTCGACCCGGGTTCGAGTCCCGGTAGTTCCATTTTTGGTATGGTAGTATAGTGGCAGTATGTTGGGTTGTCACCCCTTCGATTCGGGTTCAATTCCCGGCCATACCGTTTCAAAACTGTAAAATTCAATATCTTTAGTCCTATGGTGAAATTTGCAATCATGTGGGGCTTTGGACCCCGTGTTCTTGGTTCGAATCCGGGTAGGACTATTTAAAATGCTTGTGTAGCATAGCAGGTAATGCGTTCTGCTGTTAATCGAAATACTGCAGGTTCGAGTCCTGTCACAAGCGTCATAATTATTTGAATAACGGGGTGGTATAGTCTGGAAAGTATGCAAGGCTCATGACCTTGAGGTCGTTGGTTCAAATCCAACCCCCGTTACTTTGGGTGTGTAGTATAGTTGGAAGAACATCGGGCTTCTAACCCGAAGGTCGGGGGTTCAAGTCCCTCCATGCCCTTTAGGAATCTAAGTTTAATAAGGTAGAATGTCGGACTGTTTATCCGAAGATTGAGGTTCGAATCCCCCTGGCCTACTTTAATGCTATTGTTGTTAAAGGGAGGATTCATGTTAAGATATGGTGATTTAATTGCTACATTAGTATATTCGGCAAGTACGTCGGACTTTCGATCCGATAAGCGGGGTTCAAATCCCCGATGTAGCATTCATATAAGCCTGTAACTCAGTTTGGCAGAGTGTCACCCTTACAAGGTGGATGTCAGGGGTTCGAATCCCTCAGGCTTATTTAAGTAATATTGGTTCAATAGTGTTAATGGCTAACATGGCAGGTTGTCAGCCTGTCGATTCGGGTTCGATTCCCGGTTGGACCGTTTTGGTGGTATGGCCCTATGGTGAGGCACATGGCTTAAACCATGCAGGTTCAGTTAGATTCTGGATGCTGCCTTTTAAAACAGCTATTAAATGGGTGTCAGCCAAAACTAATTTTGATTTGGGAATCAAGTAATTGTCACATCAAGCTTTAATTGATGTGTAGTTGATATCCTTTTACAGAAATCTATAATATGTTCTTTGTTCTCTTTTCCTGAATTAAGTTGCATAATATTTTTAAAGGGCATCATGATGCTCAAATTCTAGGATGAACGGGTTATTTATTTCATTCTGTAAAACTTCTTTTCTTTAAATGAATTCCTTTAGTTTACTTAAATACTTATTTTTATAAAAATTCATTTGTAGAGAGATTAAGGAGGGGTCAATTTGGATGTTGATGTTAAAGCAGTAAGAAAATTAACTAATCAGGAGGAACTTGCATGCATTGCCCTTAACGATGAAGACAAATATGTGAGGCGCGCTGCAGTAAGGCGCATCGATGATGAAAACGCCCTGATTGAAATTGCCGAAAGCGATGTCAGCGGATATGTGAGGAAAGCCGCAGTTAATGGAATCAACAGTCAAAGGGCTTTGGAAAGAATAGTCCTTAAGGATCCCACACCTGCTGTTAGAAAAGCGGCTTTGAACAAGATTGATGACGAAAAGCTTCTGGTCTACATTGCAAGGCATGATTCGAATCATGCAGTAAGGAAGCTGGCCTGGAACAAGATTAAAAGGATTAATCCCAGTCTAATTTTAACGGCCGCTGATGTCGAAAGGATTTTCGATGAGAAAAGGCTGATTGAAATTGCAAGATATTCGCTAACCTGGAAATCCCGCGAAATTGCAGTCTTAAAAATTGTGGATGAAAATGTCCTGGCAGAAATTGCGCGCAATGATGAGGATTACCGTGTTCGCCAGCAGGCAGTAAAGGGAATTCAAAAAGAGGAAGTTTTGATTGACATCATTGAAAATGAAACTTATAAGGAAGTTTTAAAGGAAGCCATCAGAAATCCTAATCTAAAAGACATGGATACATTGGAAGGCTATGCCAGAAGTCATGGGAACTGGAATGTAAGGCTGGCTGCCGTTGGCAATGTCAATATCCATCAGAATGTAATCTATGATGTTGCAAAGACGGATAATGTATGGTATGTGAGAAATGAGGCAGTAAAATACATTGATGACGAGTCAAGATTAAAGGAAATCGCAAAAACCGACCTTCATTCATGGATTCGGGTAAATGCCATAAGGCATATTGAAGACAAGGCATTTGTTCTTGACGTGATTGAAAGTGATGAAAACAGGTTTGTACGCGAATCTGCGAAAGTGAGATTGAAAAAGCTTCTGGGGTGATGATGTGATTGGTGATTTGTTCGTATCGATATGCTGGTTTATAACATGTTCATTTCTGTTTATTATTGGTGTAGTGCTTTTATTGGCATTTTTAAGTTTCCTTAAGGAAAAACTGATAAATGTTTTTGGCAGTGAACTTAAGAATACTGACGAAAGGGTCAGAAAGGCCTATGTGATGAAGCTGGATGATGAGGAACTGCTGAAAAAAGTTGCTTTGAATGATTCAAGCGAGGATGTTGCCCTTTGGGCTGTTGAAAGAATTAAAAGCAGACCCGTTTTGGATGAAATTTCACGAAGCGACAGGGGAATCGTATCCCGAGTTGCAAGAAGGAAAATGGATAATCTATAAAGAATTGATTTTTCCATTAATCCTTCTTAAATCCTCATTCTTTTTTTCCAATTCTTCTTTATATCTGTCCTCCAGGTATCCGTTTACATATGGATCGTAGTCATATTGCCTTGTAATGACTATTGAATCGTTTTCTGAGTATGCCTTTTCGTAATATTTGTAGGCCAAATCATTCTGGCCATGCTTTAGGAAGCAGTCCCCTTTTTCTTCATTGCCTCTGGGTTTGCCTGTATCTGAATAGATGTTCAATTCTTTGTAATAGTCAAGCTCTTTAAATCTATCGGATTTGGCAAGGGATTGAATTGCTCTTTTGTAATTGTTTAAAAATAAATCATAATGTTTTGATTTAAATTTTGATCTGTTTTTCTTATAGGAACTTGAAATTACATTGTCGATTGCAGTCAGATAATAGTCTGCAGCTTCACTGTATTTTTCAAGTCCGTATAACTGTTCTGCTTTCATCCAGTAGATATAATAGAATCGGTCCTTGTCATGATTTCTTTTTGATGCAAATTCAAGAACCTTGTCAATGTCATCCTCGCTTAGCCAATATTTTCTTATTTTCCTGTTTTCCAGATATCTTTTCGGATTTATCCCGTATCTTTTCAACAGCAATACCTTAAACCTCAATCCCTTTTCAAATTTCATTTCAATCACTGTTGTATTTTCTCTTCATATTCATTATTAAGTGATGTAAAGCAAATCATTTGTATGATTTATATATGTTCTTTTTAAAATAATACATAAGGAATTATGGTTATGGTGAAAGCTATTTAAGCAGGGTAGCTGAAACAATCTCGAAATTGCTTGGCCTTTTGAGAGCTCAGGCGGGATGGCATATTGCTTCTATGCGTGGTGGTAGCCAAAAGGCTTTCTGGCAGTGGCTAGGGATGTAGCTATTCTATTGCTTTTAAAGAATGCCATATATTAACATGCTTAAATATAATATATATTGATTAAGATTATGGGTGATGATTATAATGCCGAATTGGGTAAGAAATGCACTTATCATTAAAGGAAAAACTGAAGATATCTATGAATTTTGTAAAAATCATATTGTTTGGCATAGAGGAACTCAAAATTTACATTTTGATTTCAACACAGTATTTCCCGAACCCGAGTGTGAAGAGGAGTGTCCTGATAAGTTTAACAGGAATAAAAAAAAGGAATGGGTAACTGGTAGGGTTATTGAAGGAAAAGAATGGTATGACTGGTATGGCTGGAGGTCGACATATTGGGGAAGTAAATGGAACTCACACTTTTTTACTAGCAATGACTTTCCAAACAAAGAGATTGAAGATGTTATCAAGCTGAATAAGACAAAAATCATTATCGGTTATTCAACACCATATTCACCGTCATGGAGAATAGAAGAGGAATTATTCAATCGTTATCCTAATTTGTTAATGGCCTTGGGGTTTAGTTCTTGGGGTGAATTCGCAGGTATTTTTTTACAGGGAGGAATTTCCCATATGATTTCTGTAGATGATAATGAAGATTTATTATCTGAATGTGAGAGGAAGCTTGAGTACTTCGGATCTAATGAAGATGTTCTTTCATTTTTTAAAATTTTATTTCAGGATTATTTAAATTCTAAAAATTTGAATCAAGAGAAATGATGAAAAGATTATGCTGTTAAAATATCTATTTGAAAAAGATTCAGAAATTAGGAATCTTTAGAACTCAGGCACAACATATTCCCAAAAAAATAGTCTTAAACTCGCAGATATGCTCCGTTAATGACCAATGAATTATAACTGAAATGTGGCTAAATAATGTAAACGAATGCATCGCCCACATTATTTTTTAAACACATATTCATCCTTTAAAAGATGTTTTGCAACTTCAAAACAATCTGCAAGCATATATTTCATATTGCGCAGTATTCATGTAATATCTCGGGATTTGTCCCTTCCGTTACAGTTTCCTTTGTTATGATGACCTTGGTGATGCTGTTGTCGGATGGAATCTCGAACATGATGTCAACCATTATATTTTCAAGAATGGCTCTAAGTCCTCTGGCGCCGGTATCCCTGTCCATGGCTTCCCTGGCGATTTCTCTGAGGGCATCCTCTTCAAACTCAAGTTCAACGCCATCATATGCAAATAGCTCCTTATACTGCTTCACGATAGCTGATTTAGGTTCTGTAAGAATGCTTACGAGGGCATCCTCATCAAGCGGATTAAGGGTTACTACAACAGGAACACGGCCCACCAGTTCAGGGATGAGTCCGAACTTGACAAGATCCTGAGGCTGAATCTCCTTGAGCATTTCAGAATTGACTATTCCGGACTTGTCCTGAATGTCGGCATTGAATCCTATGGATTTTTTTCCGATACGGCTTTCTACAACATGGTCAAGCCCGTCGAATGCTCCGCCACATATGAAAAGGATATTGCTTGTGTCAATGATTAGCATATCCTGTGTAGGATGTTTTCGTCCGCCTTGAGGAGGTACGCTGGCAATAGTACCTTCAATGATTTTTAGAAGTGCCTGCTGAACGCCTTCGCCGGAAACATCTCTTGTAATGGATAAGTTTTCGTCCTTCTTGGAAATCTTGTCTATTTCATCGAGGTAAATGATGCCGTGTTCAGCCCTTTCAATGTCATAGTTTGCAGACTGGATGAGCTTTAATAGGATATTTTCAACATCCTCGCCCACATAGCCCGCTTCGGTCAGGGTTGTGGCGTCAGTTATTGCAAATGGCACATTCAATATCTTAGCAAGAGTCTGTGCCAGATATGTCTTTCCGGAACCTGTAGGGCCGATAAGGAGGATATTGCTCTTTTGAAGTTCGACATCAGAATTTTCTCCCATTTTAATTCTCTTATAATGATTGTATACCGCAACGGAAAGCGCCTTTTTCGCATCTTCCTGTCCTATAACATATTCATCCAGAAAAGCCTTAATCTCTTTTGGCTTATGCAGATTGAATCCTTCATCATAATAAAAAACCATATTTTACCTCCTATACTTATTCTCGATTTTCAACAACACTGTCAATGAGTCCATATTCCACAGCCTGATGTGCTGTCATCCAGTTGTTGCGCTCACAGTCAGCATAGACCTCATCATAATCCTTGCCTGTGTTTTCCGCCAAAATCCTAATGATATTTTCCTTTATGCGAAGCATATGCTTGACGTCAATTTCCATATCTGTAGCCTGGCCCTGAGTTCCTCCAAGCGGCTGATGAATCATGATTTCAGAATTTGGAAGGGCATATCTCTTTCCTTTTGCACCTCCTGCGAGAATAAATGCTCCCATTGATGCTGCCATGCCAATGCATATTGTTGACACGTCACATTCGATGTAATTCATAGTATCATATATAGCCATTCCGGCAGTAACGCTGCCTCCCGGACTGTTGATATAGAGGTTTATGTCTTTGTTTGAATCCTCGGATTCCAAAAAGAGGAGTTGAGCCACTACAAGACTTGCAGTAACGTTATTGACTTCGTCTCCAAGGAAAATGATTCTTTCCTTAAGAAGTCTTGAATAAATATCATAAGCCATTTGTCCACGGTTTGTATTTTCTATTACTGTAGGTATTAATACCATGTTATCCCTCCTAATAATTGATTGTCATCCATTCAGCAATGCAATCTTTTTTCTTTGTTAATTTTTAAATTACATAATTTGTAGGTCATTTTGTTTTCAGTTATTATTCTGTTGGTGAAAGTATTTAAAAGAGGTAAAGCTAAAGCTTTACTCTTGATGCTAATGGGAATTTCAAAAATCAACATAAGATCTGGGGCTAATTTGGGATGAGGGCCTTTGCAATTATCATTGGCATAATACAATTGTTTCGAAAATTATAAATTTCACTCTGCCTCATTCACCTATGGAATCAAAAAGCCATAAGGCGGATTTGAACCGCCATCCCCTGCTTACGAGGCAGGCATAATAGCCTTTATACTACTATGGCATGAATTAACTTTAATTAAGCGGTGCCGGAGGGATTTGAACCCTCGACATCGTGTGATGCAACCCGCTCTCAAGGCGGGACCCTTACCGTGCTTGGTTACGGCACCATTAAAATACTAGCTAACTATGCATATTAAGTAGATGTGGTGGGATTCGAACCCACGAAGCACTAAGCAAGAGGCTCTGAGCCCCTCTCCTTTGGCCTGACTCGGAACACACATCTATATTGAATTAAGTAGGTGCGGTGGGATTCGAACCCACGAAGGACTAACCAGCAGATTTTGAGTCTGTCCCCGTTGACCGCTTGGGTACGCACCTAAAATCATAAGGCTGCATATAAATGCAAAGTAGGTGAGGTGGGATTTGAACCCACGAAGGACTTTACCAACGGATTCTTAGTCCGCCACGTTTGGCCAGCTGCGTCACTCACCTGTGAAATCAAAAAGCCATAAGGCGGATTTGAACCGCCATCCCCTGCTTACGAGGCAGGCATATTAGCCTTTATACTACTATGGCATGAATTAACTTTAATTAAGCGGTGCCGGAGGGATTTGAACCCTCGACATCGTGTGATGCACCCCACTCTCCAGGCAGGGCCCTTACCGGGCTTGGTTACGACACCATTAAATTCCTTGTGAAGGATTTGAACCTTCGGCATCAGAGATGCACTCGCTCACAGGCGATCACCTTAAACCACTCAGCCAGAAGGCATATGAAATAGGTGTGATGGGATTTGAACCCACGAAGCACTAAGCAAGGGGTCCTAAACCCCTCTCCTTTGGCCTGACTCGGAAACACACACCTATGATAAATTGAAGTAGGTGCGGTGGGATTTGAACCCACGTAGCGCTATGCCCCCGGTCTTAAGCCGGGGTCCTTTGGCCTCTCGGACACGCACCTATAATAATAAAGCATTGAAAATAGATGCGGCAGGATTTGAACCTGCGAAGGACTGTTCCTGTTAGAAGCCCCATAATGTTCTATGTTCTCCCCTGAACGGTAGCTTCACTCGTTGGCTTATCTTGAGTACGCATCTATAATGAAAAATTATGATCAGATGACGCAAATGGAAAACATCACAAAACAAAAAGATTTAATCTTAAATAGAAAATCTTTATTGACAAATTTTCCATTATTTACCAGAAATCGAAAAAAATAGCATTCATGACAACAAAGCGGTTAGCAAGCTGTCATGTGCTAAAGACAATGAAAGAGAAGTCAGATCTGTAGCTGCAGATCTTTTAACCATATTTACACATTTGATTTTGCTAACCATTATTATCACATCTTTAATTTGTTTTTATTTAGTAAACTTATCTAGTTATCATTTTATTTCATATCATATATAAGTCAAGTAAAGCATTTGCTTTACAGATATTTTCTTTTTAAACTTAAATAGTAATCTGTTTTATCATGCATATAAATCAATGAAAGCAAAAGCTTTATCCGAGTATTTGACAATTCATAATAATCAGTTATTCAAGATGATAAAACTCATCGAAAATATCTGCATAAAGATTATTATTTAATTAATTTAAATATATTAATTGATAAAATAATTTGTGAGGTGAAAACATGACTTATAGAAAGGCTTTTGAGGATAATGTAGTAAATTTTAAGGTTCTTGATAAAAAGACTTGGGATGTCTTTGAATTTTCTCACCTTGCCAATAAGATTTATATAAATTCTGATGGAGGATTGATGGGTGATTCAATCTTCGAGAAGGTCGTTTTGGACAATATAAGCTGGACAATCATAAAGGATGAATCCAAGTCCAATATTAAATTCATAACAAGTTTTGATGACCGTTATTTCATCAGATTGTATTTTGAAGCTTCACAAGATCATATGAAGGAATTTGCATTGAAACGCATTGAAAATGAGTTCACTTTAGGATACATTGCCAAATATGATGCAAATGAGGAATACCGATGGTATGCTTATAAAAAAGTTTCAGATAAGCATATTCTCGCAGATATTGCGCTCAATGCTAAAGACTGGAAAATTCGTTTTGATGCAGGCAAGAACCGCATTCATGACGTGTTTGTTTTGTGTGACATGTATCTTGATGACCCTTGTCCTGAAATTTCCTCTACAATGAGAGCCAGAATGAGTGAAATTAAAAAGGAACGTCCGGATTGGTATATTCGTGATTAACTCCTGGGTTTAAATTTATAAAAAATTATTAATTTGGTGAAACTTTGAGCCATATTATGGAAAATATTATTACGGTTGAAGGAAGCCGTAAAGAATTGGATGAATTCATAGAAAAACATTACATGGAAGATGGAAGAATTGATTTTTCCACATTCGAATCGGATTATTCCTATTTAAATCAGATATATGATGTGAATCTTATTTCTGAATTCCGATTCGCCCATCTTCAGGAATTATATTTTACACCTAAGCAAAGACCATCAATGATATCAATATATTATATAGGCAATAGGGAGGGGCCTGGTTTGTTTTACAGTCTTTTGGATATGTATCCAAATCTTAAATTCAATTATTATGCATATTTTGATGAGGCTGAGGATTCTTGGTGGATTGACTGTGACGGCGAAGAGCATTACATCTCTGAGAGATGGCCAAGTATTGAGGATTTCTGTGATGAATTCGGCTTTGAATATTTGGACGATGATGAGGAAAACTGGTGAAAAAAGCTTATAATTCATCATGTCTGGATGGAAATTCCACATATCTAATTGATGGTGATGCCAAACGGTTATTGAAGGCGGTACATTTGATAAAAAGATTCTTTTTTTTTAATGATGTAATTTCTAACTATTTCTTCGGTTGAATATTTATACTAAAATATTCATAACAAAAATAAAAATATGAAAGGATTAATCTTCATACCATTCCGGATACTTTTCAATTGAATTGCAGTCCTTGAATAGGTCTTTCATATCCTCTACATTTGACACATCCCATTCATTCAAGCAGGACAAATCAACCAGCCCGGAACATCCGCTAAACATTCTTTCCATGGAGTTTAGATTGGAAACATCCCAACCTGCAAGTGGGCTTAAATCTTCCAAATGGACACATCCTTCAAATGCATCATCCATCTCAGTTACACTGGAAACGTCCCAATCTTTTAAAGGTGACAAATCCGTCAAACTGGAACAGCATGCAAAGATTGTCGTCATGGCCTCAACATTGGACACGTCCCAATTTGCAAGAGGGCTTAAATCCTCCAAACTGGTGCAGTGTTCAAACATTTCGCACATGTATTTTGCATTGGAAACATCCCAACTTGCCAAGGGGTTCAGATCCTTCAAGCTGGTGCAGCAGTCGAAGAGGCAATCCATTTTTTTACATTGGAAACATCCCAATCTTTCAAAGGGGACAGATCCGTCAAGAAAGGCAATCCCCAAAACATATGTCCAATATCCTCCGCATTGGATAAGTCCCAATCGGTCAATGGGGTCAAATCATGCAAATCCGGACAATCACAAAACATCATACACATATTTTTTGCATTTGAAACATCCCAATCCTTTAAAGGAGACAAATCCTCTAAAGGACAGGAATAAAATAGTCCTTCCATAGTCTCTACACTAGCCACATCCCAACCGCTTAAAGGTGACAAGTCAGACAAATGAGAACAAAGATAGAACATTCCTTCCATGGATTTTAGATTGGAAACGTTCCAATCCTTTAAAGGAGACAAATCAGTTAATCTATAACAGCGATAAAACATATCTGTCATGTATTTTACATTGGAAACATCCCAACTGGCTAAAGAGTTTATATTTTCCAGTTTATAACATTCTTTAAACATGCAGCTCATATTTTCCACATTGGAAACATCCCAAGTATCTAAACCAGATATATCTACTAAAGATTCACAATTTTCAAACATTCCGCTCAGGTCTCTCAATTTGTCCGAAACTCCACAAGCCACAAATGCCTTAAGGTATTCCAGTTTCTTATATCTTTCACTCAAATCCCTAAAGTCGGACAGATCTTCGCTTATGTATAGAATGGTATCATCACATCTTCCATAATTGTCCTCTTTCCATTCAACGTCCTCCCAACTGGTCAGATTAGTTCCGTCCTTCAGGATAATGAGAACCTCAAAATCCTCCAAATCGTAAATGCTTTTGGTTGTTGTGTTCATTTTTTCAAATTGTTTAAGGAATCCGCTGGCCATATCAATCACATTTATAATTATTTTGTTGATGGGAGTATTTAAAACAAGTGAATTCGAATCTTTAAATATCTGGACTAAAGTTTTCCAATAAAAATTCATTGCAGATATTTGCAAGCACAATTGCTAATTTTTTGATTTCCTTATATAATCTGTTATTTAATTTAGTATGGCTTACATTAATTCAATCCATTTTATTTTTTACATCTGATTTAAAGTATGGATGTATATCATGCAGTCAATTTCAGCAATCCTATGGGTTAACCCATAATCATGCAAAAGGAAGATTCACTTCTATTATAATTATTTAATAGCGATTATTTTTCCGCTATGTTTTACTAGTTTATATTGATTTTTAAGTTTATTTGACGCTTGAATTTGGAGCGCTTTTGATGAATTGTTTATGATGTGTTCTAAAATGGATTCATCAGCAAAAAGTGAGTTTTTAATTGATTTATCCACTTCATCCAAACTAATGGAATGCTCGATTGATGATTGAGTTTTAATTTCATTATTATTTAATTTTTCTAATCTATCATCAATACAAAGAGGATAATGGAGATAGCTATGTTGTTTTATTTTGTTTAATAGCATTTTATCGGTCATATTATTTACGCATTTTGTTTTGAATTCTTCACTAATGTCTGTTTCAATCATTCCATATAAAATATCATTATCAGTCATGTTCTCAATAGCTTTTAACCGGACATATTTGTTGGGGTCATTTAAAGCAATATATTTTAAGGTATTTTGCTTTTGATAATTTTTGATGTAACCTTTTGAGATATTATAACCTAATCTTTGTCTTGCAATATATGAAAATAATTCAAAGCCATATTTATTGACAATTTTACAACGTACATCTTTATTATAAGTTGTCAAAGCAATATCAACTAATGCCTTTTCATCATGGACTTCATCTAACTTTTCAGCATTGGTTTTTTCTAATGTTTCTTTTAAAACTGCTTTTGCAAATTCCCAAACATATTCAGATTTGTATTTTTGACCTTTTTGAAATTTGGATTTCAATTCCTCGCAAAACTTTGGGAAATTTTCAGAATAATTAAAATTAAAAGGATATCTATTAAAACTAGCAAAAAAATATTGTGGGTTAGGATTATCCAGAGATATGTCAATATCACCTAAATCATAATCATTGTTTATTAAATTAAGAGCCAAACCTTGAAAAAACCATATTTTATTAGTTAATGCAATGTCTAATAGATGATAGTTATTATTAATTGATTTAATTTCCTTCCAAGTGGGTGTATATCTGCAGTAAAGAATTGTGGCTTTTTCAAGAATATTCATTTTAATACCCTCTAAATGTGTATTTATACATCAATTTATTTAAATTTTACAAGGTGCTTTGTTCATAAAATTCATTGAAAAAACTGTATTTTCTCATTTTTATTGTTAATTTAACATAATTTACATTAAATCTTCTATTTTTCATTTTATAATTGATTTAGATTGTAGATATTAGCAATGATTTAGTTTCATTTATTTAAACTATTCTGAGAGTAATCCTTATAATACATAATAAAATCAAGCTTTAATTTAAAATAAGAAAAATCATGAAGCCAAACAGACTTCATGACTATACTGTAATCACTTTTGCAAGGTTTCTTGGCTTGTCCGGATCATAGCCCTTGTCAAGTGTCACATAATATGAAATCAGCTGTAAAGGCACGATATAAACCAATGGGGCGATAATGTCTGTTACTTCAGGATCGATTTCAAAGACTATCCTTGAATTTTCAGCTATTCTTTCATCCCCTTTTGCTCCGACACTCAAAATGATGGCATCGCGTGCCCTGACTTCCTCCAGGTTGGTCATTGTCTTGTCATAGTCGTCTCCAGGAGGGATGATTACAAATACAGGAACGTCCTCATCAATCAATGCGAGAGGCCCGTGCTTCAATTCCCCTGCGGCATATCCTTCGGCATGGATGTAGGTAATTTCCTTCAGTTTCAATGCTCCTTCAAGGGCAATCGGATATGAGAATCCCCGTCCAAGGAAGAATGCATCATCTGCAAAGTCGTATCTTGAGGATATCTCCTTGATGTATTTCCTTTGGATTGTCACCTCATCGATGTATTTTGGAACCTTCTCCAATTGTTCAATCAAATCTTCTTCTCCGGCCAAAAATCCTGCAAATAGGTAAATGGCTGTCAGCTGCGCAATGTATGTTTTTGTTGCTGCAACCCCTATTTCGGGACCTGCCTGAGTTTGGATTACGAAATCGGCCTCTTCGGTCATGGCTGATCCCGCTACATTTACGACGGCTAAGGTTTTGGAGGTCTCTCTTGCCTGCTTAAGCGCCATGAGTGAGTCGTATGTTTCGCCGGACTGTGAAATGAATACCACCAGAGTATCCTCATTCCATGTCTTTGCAGTGTATTTGGCTTCAGAGGCAATGACGACGTCTGTCGGAATACCTGCAAGGGACTCAATCAGGTATTTTCCGCTTATTGAAGCATGGTATGATGTTCCGCAGGCAACAAAGCAGATTCTTTTGACATCTCCGATTTCTTCGATTACTTTTTTGATGTTTTCCTTTTGGCCCAGAGTGTTTTTAACGGCATCTGACTGTTCTATGATTTCCTTAATCATGAAGTGGTCATAGCCTTCCTTTTGAGCCATTTCAGGTGACCAGTCAATATATTTGGATTCCCATTTGACGCTTTTGCCGTTTTCATCATGAATTTCTATGCCATTTTTGGTCAATATTGCGATTTCGCCTTCATTTGGCCTGATTATATTGCGGGCATGATTCAGCACTGCCGGAGTATCTGATGCAACGAAATAGCCTTCCTTTCCGTATGATACAATCAAAGGTGAGCCCTTTCTGATTGCAACAATCTTGCCCGGCTCGTCTTTTGCAAAGGCAACAATTGCATATGATCCCTTAAGCTTTCCGGCGGCCTTTCTGACAGCATCCTCCATATTCAGTCCTTCATCCAGGAATTCCCTGATAAGATTTGGAATGACTTCTGTGTCTGTTGTTGATTTGAATTCATAGCCTTTTTCAATCAGTTCTTCCTTTATTTGGGAGTAGTTTTCCAAAGTTCCGTTGTGGACAACCGCAACGCTTTTGCTGTCATCCAGCTGCGGATGGGCGTTTTCATCTGTCGGCTTGCCTGTTGATGCCCATCTTGTGTGTGCAATTCCAAGACATCCTTTCATGTTTTTGAAATTCAGTTTGCCGTTTACTGTTTTGATGTCTCCTTTTGCTTTTCTGACGTTTATTTCATTATCGTAAGTAGCCATGCCTATGGAATCATATCCCCTGTATTCCAGCATTGAGATACATTCAAATAATATTGGTGCTACATCATTATTTTCTTTTAATATGCATCCTACAATTCCGCACATTTTATCACCTCAAAAAATTTTTATTTATTATTAATTAAATTAATACTTAAAGTAATATAAATCACGTAAAGTTTAAACTTTATAAAAGTCGTCATTTGTAAATGAAAGGCTTTAGGTAAGTTAAATACATTTTCAATCAAATATTCAATCAGGTGAATTTCATGAAAAATGAAATATTAAAAAAGTTGAATGAAATTGAAAAAGAGAATAATGTCTCAATTTTATTTGCTGTCGAATCCGGTTCAAGGGCATGGGGCCACTCAAACAGGAATTCCGATTATGACGTAAGATTCATCTACAAGCGCAATGACATCAATGATTATCTAATTCTGAACAGGTTTGTTGATGTCATACAATCCAATGACGGGCTCTTTGATTTTGTCGGCTGGGATGTCAAAAAGGCATTGTACCTGCATTTCAAAAGCAATCCGAACTTAAGGGAATGGACAATATCTCCAATAATATACGTCAAAGACGAAATCGGAATATTCAGGGATTTGCCCGATTTCAATCCGGAAATACTGAAGCACCACTATTACGGCCTTGCATATAATACCAACAAGAGATTTGTTAAAGGCAAGGACTTGAGGGATGCGGGGACGGTTAAAAAAATGCTCTATGTAATCAGATGCAACCTTGCATGGAAATTGCTTGATGAGGGCATTTTGCCTCCTATGGGCTTCATTGAAATAGTTGATTTGAGCGGGGTTGACGGGGAATTGAAAAAAGCATTTTTGGCGCTGAGCGAAAACTACTCCAATCTGACCCTTGAGAAAGTCAGCGACGGGCAATTGAATATGATTCATGATTGGATTGTAAAATCACTTGGCGAATTTAGCAAGAACAAGGTTGAAGGTCCAAAAAGAAACATCGACGATTACAATAGAATATTTCAGGAAATTATAGGTTGATATGATGAAAATAATTTTTCTCTGCAGCGGAAACACTTCAAGAAGCCCGATGGCCGAAGCGTTATTTAAAGATATGCTGAGGGATATTGATGTTTCTTCAGCGGGCTTTTCCACATATTCCGGCGAAAAGGCCGATGAATATGCCATTCTTGTTTGCAGAAAACACGGCATTGATTTGACGGATTTCAGGACAACCAATATCTGTGACGTTGATTTTGAAAATGCCGATTTGCTTTTAACCGCCACAGTATCCAACAGGGATAAGATAAGAAAACTATATCCCAATGTAAATGCATATACAATTAAAGAGTATGGTGGAGCCTGTGATGATTTGGATATTGATGATCCCTCAGACGGCGGTTTGGGAGACTATGTAGTCTGCTATTTTGAAATTAAAGAGGTTTTGGAAAGGATTATTGAAGCCCATGGCGAATTGGTAGATGAGGATTGCGAATGATTGAAAAAAAATAATCATATGAATAAGGCAAGGGGGAGTAATATGAAAATATTGTTTGTTTGTACGGGAAACACATGCAGAAGTGCTATGGCTGAAGGAATATTTAAAAGCATGGTTGAAGGTATTGAAGTTTATTCTGCAGGAGTTTCTACATTTTCCGGCGGAAGCGCTTCTAATCATGCAATAAGTGTATGTTCTAGACATAATATTAATATAAATAATCATAAAACCACAAATATCAATGAGTTGGATGTCTTTGAAATGGATTTGGTCCTGACAGCAACAGTGGGACACAGAAATGATTTGAAAAGATATTATCCTGATTTGAATGTATATACCATTAAGGAGTATGCCGGAGGATATGACGATTTGGACATTAAAGATCCGATTGGTGGTGATTATGATGATTATGATTATTGCTTTTTGGAGATAAAAGAGGCTTTGGAAAAAGTTGCTGAAAAAATAGGCTGTAACAAAGTAGATGTCCTTATTGATTTGGATGAAAATGGCTATTCAAAATATTTATCCAATAAGGCTAAAAAAAGTTAATTTTTTTTAAAATATATCTAAAAGCATTGTAATCAATGCTTAGATATATTCACTCTATTTTTTAGAAAATTTCAATATGGCAGAAAAAATTTTTAAGCATGTTTTTCAATACTTAAGGGGGTCTGGCGGGATTCGAACCCACGGTCTCATCGTTATCAGCAATGCGCCTTACCATCTAGGCCACAGACCCATATTATCTCTTTTTTAAAATGCGGCATCCTGAATCGAACAGGAACAAACTTGGTTTGCAGCCAAGCACCTTCGCCAGTCGGTCATGCCGCCATGTATATTAGAATTGGAGCGGTGTATTACTCCAATTCTGGAGATTATATTATGGAAATGTATTTTTTTTTAAGATTTTACTCTTAAAACGGTCTTGAAAGGACTCGAACCCATAATGCCCGATTAACAGTCGGGTGTTTTACCTGATTAAACTACAAGACCATATATGATTGTTAAAGTAACGGGGACTGGATTTGAACCGGTGATCTAGGGGGCATGAGCCTTTGATGATTCCAGACTACACCACCCCGTTAAATTTCATTTAAAAAATCTGCTTGTAATGCAATAGCTTAAAAGATTATCGGATAATCTGATAAGCTATTGGTGTGATAAAATGACTATGATGATGGAAGGTTAAGGAAAAGTATATTATCGTGTGGTATAAAGCCCAATGTTGGACTTAAACCAATACCTGCTGCACTTCCACATAGATACAATATTACACCTATTACAAATAGATTTAATACAACATGGACTTTTAATATTCATAATTATCATCTGTATACTAATTTAATTCGAATCATATATAAATCGCGTAAAGCTTTTGCTTTCATTAACTTTATCAGTTGTTGTGAAAAGAGTCGATTTACATCGTTTCAGTATGATAGCGTCCTTTTTATTTAATTTAGCTTTACAGTTAATGGTATGGTCAAAGTTATATAAAAATGGGTTAAAGCTTTTTGTTTATATGAGGATTTTTTCAAAATGAGTTTTTGGGGCAAAAGGAGTCAGGGTATTGGGTTTTGGTTAAGTTTGGTTAATATTTCCAGATGGTATGGCTTTACTTTATTTGAATATTGTGGCATTTTTAAAAGTTCATCAAAACAGCTTAGTGCTTCGGGCAATTTATTCATTATCCGCAGCACGATTCCTTTGTTAAAAAGGGCACAGTAATAACATTTATCTATGCTCAAGCATTTATCAAAACAATCAATAGCTTTTTGATATTCGTTAAAGATAAACAGCACCCCTCCTTTATGATTCAGCGTATTCAAATCATTTTTATCAACTTCTAGGACAATATTCATCAGGGTCAACGTTTTGGAAGGGTCGTTTTCTTTCACCAACGACCTGATTGCCTGCATTTTTATCCGATCAATCTTATTGTCCATGTCAAATTCTTCATCATTGTATATGAATTCCTTTTCAAAGGTATTTTTGATTTCATCTATCAGCCTGTTGACTTCACTTTCACATGTGGAATCCGCTTCAATGGCTTTTAGAAATGCTTCAAGACTGTCCCATAATTTGCTTTCATTTTTCAATTCGATGCCTTTTTTAATCAGTTCGGAGGCCTCGTCATTAAATTCGTTTAGATTAATCGTATCTGTTGAAGTGGTGATTTCATTTTTGAGAAGAGTTATGATGTTTTCCAGGTTCGGGTTAATTTCACAGGCCTTGTCAAAATAAAATATTGCCTGTTCATTTTCTTTCAGGTGTTTAAAGATAATGCCTTTATTTAAAAATGCAGAAGAATTTTCACAAATCGAAAGGGATTTATCGAAGTATTCATTAGCCTCATCGTATTTATTCACTTTCATTAAAGCTGATCCTTTGCCGTTCAGCGCATTAATGTTGTCCGGTTCGATTTCTAATAGTTCGTCATAAATTTTCAAAGCTTTATCGGTATCGTTTTGCATTAATTCTCTGGCTTCAGAGATTTTTTCATTAATATAATCTTCTAACATGTTATCCCTGTGTTATCGTTATTTTTTAAAAAAAGTAATGGTTTTAAAGAAATAAAAAGAAGGTTAATGATTAGTTTTGGCATGCTTTTTGTTATAAATAATCCTAGGCTGTCCCAAGTGGGATTATGATGATTGCTTTTGCTAATGTTAATCATTTCTTCAACACCTGTTTTCTAGTTTCATTAAACATATTAATAAATGACATAAAGCAAAAGCTTTCATTGACTAGAAATTCTTATACCAAATCATAAGTGTCCTTTCTTTTTTCATTCTTTTGCTTTCTTTAAAGAAATCTCCGTTACAGTTTGGTTTTTTATGTGGTGTAATAATGACTAAATTATCGCTGGATTCGCTGATGCGATAAAGGAGCATCGGAAGCATGGATTTTTCACACAAGTGCATTGCATATGAACAGATTACAAAATCGTATTGCCTTTCCAATCCATGTTGCACAATGTCTTTGAATGTCATTTCTCTGCAATTATTATTTGTATTGGCTTCGTAAAGCTCTTTAGTGTATGGATCGATTCCTTCAACATTGCAATCACTAAAGATATTGGATACCTCGCCGCTTCCACAGCACAAATCCAGAATATTTCCTTCAACCTTCCATTGAGTTCTTGCTTCACGCAATAGACTTTCAACAATGTCCTTGTGAGGGTTTTCATAATAATGGCCGTGGAGCTTGTAGAATCTGTCTACGCCATATTTTTTGTATTCGTTAATAATTGCATCCATTTTATCACCACAGTCTAATTTCTGATTTCTAATTAAATAAATCACATAAAGCATTTCCTTTAATTGAGGTTGTGATGAATTTAAATAAAAATATAAACATACAGTTTATCATGCAGGAGTTAACTGAATCCGATTATTTTTACAATGATGATTTAAAGGAATTCGAAAGATTGAATGTCACTACAGAAAATATCTATGAACTGGACGGGTTTGAAATTCTTATAATTCTGAAGGACGGAAGGAATTTAACTGATTTGGATGATGTGGAAAACTTGGGCGACATTATCTTCATCAGTGAAGATTTATCCAAAAAATCCGATTTGTCCTATCATTTCTGTGATGTTATCTTTTCAGATATCTCTTCTGATTTTATTAATCTGAAAGCCATAGTAGTTAAGAACTTATCTGATAAGGTGATGTCTCTTGAGTGCATGTTTTCTAAATTGAATAACTTAACCACAATTTCCGGACTGGATTCCTGGGATACTGGCAATGTAAAAAATATGAGGTCAATGTTTTCAAGCTGCACTAAGTTAAGCACGATTAACGGTTTGGATTCGTTGGACGTAGGAAATGTTGAAGACATGTCTTCAATGTTTTATGGACTTGAAAGCTTAACCTCTCTGGCCGGATTGGAGTTATGGGATGTCGGCAATGTTGAGAATATGCAGTACATGTTTAAGAAATGCATCAATCTGGAGGATATCTCCCCAATCATGAACTGGAATATTGGTGATGAGTGCAGATTTGATTCAATGTTTGAAGACTCAAATATTTTCGTTAAAATGGAATTCTACAGCAATTGGCAAAGGCTGCTTGAGGATTCATTCAACGACATATTTCATTTTTCATCTGAAAACATTCAAAATGATTTCAAGTGCGAAAAATGCGGTCATTTTAATTTAATCTATGATAACGAATCGTCCAGTCTGATTTGCAGGAATTGTGGCAATGTGATTCGCAGATATTTAAAAAATTGTCCCGATTGCGGCAGTTCAGATTTGGTTTTCGATTCTTTCTCAATGGATTTGGCATGCGGCCGCTGCGGTCTAATCATTGGTAAATGAAAGGCTTTTCATGATTTAAATAATTTAAAATAAATAATATATTATATGAAAATAATGTTTGTATGCTATGCAAATACGTCAAGAAGTGCAATGGCTGAAGCTATTTTTAAGCAAATGGTGTCGGATGATATTGAAGTTTACTCTTCAGGTATTTTTGCTATAACCGGCAGAAAATCCTCCGAAGTGACTGTCGAGGTGTGCAAATCCCATGGAATTGATATAACTTCCCACAGGGCAACTAACTTCAAGGACTCCAATATTGCAGATATGGATTTGGTTTTAACTCTGGAGGAGTTTTACACTCGAAGGGTAAAAATGTTCTATCCTGATTTGAAAGTCTGCACAATCAGGCAATTCATAAAGGAATATCCTCCGGACATCAATGATCCTGCCGGCGGGGACTATGAGGTATATGATGCATGCTTTTGTGAGATTTACCGCTGCTTGAAAAAGGTTAAATCAGTTTTGGAAGAAAAATAATCAATCCGACAACTGCTGATGCGATGGCTAAGACTAAAACGGCCGCCGCTGATGCGTCTTTGATGAATCTGATTTTTTCATCATAGTCCATGTTGATGTAATCCAGAGTTTTTTCAAAGGCCGTATTAAACATTTCAGCGCTTATTACAAGGCCAAACAAAACAATACAAATGATCCATTCAAAAGAAGTTAATTTAACTATCAATCCTAAGATAATAACGCAAAACATTATTATGAAATGGATTTTCAAGTTTTTCTCAACGCCTGTTGTATTGATAATGCCGTCAATTGCATGTTTAAAACTTTTTAATAATTTCATATTAAATAATATTTCATTGAATGATATTTAACTTGATTAAAGTAATTACTTTAACTTGGTTAAATATATCATAAAGTATACTATAATTAATTGGGGAAATGAAAAATTAATCATGAGAGCATAATCATGGATTCTAAGGATTTATTGATTATGTTAATAAGCGATGATGATTATAAGGAATTGACGGATTTAATTGTGGAAGTCAGAACGCAATTGTTGGATGATAATCTGATAGATAAGTGGTTAGAAATTAATTCATGAATTTAAAGGTTTAGGTTGTGGTATCATGAATTTCAAGGAATTTGAAGAATTGATTAACAGTGGAGCAGAAGAGATTGTCTTAACTGAAGATATTTTTATTTCTGATGAAGATAATAGCAAATCATTTGAAATAAGTTTGGATGTTGATAATTTAATAATTGATGGGAATAATCACACTATTGAAAGTGTAAATTGTGAATTTGAAATTCGTGGGGACAATATTACTTTTAAAAATATTAACTTTAAGGATATTGAAAATCTCTCAACAATAAAGAATAAAGGTTATTTAAATATAGAAAATTGTAATTTTGATTCATATCATATTTTCGCTACTGATTCTAAATTAAATTTATTTAATTCACATATCAATTGTAAAAAGTTTTTAAAGAATAATTTAGTGTCTCCTATTGAAGGTATAGTCAGTGAAAATTCCATATTATATCTGAATAATTGTAATGTCACAGGAATATCATGTATTGATTCTGAATTGGAGATAAATAATTGCTTTATTGAGAATGTTCCTGATCTTGGTTATTCTGGGATTTCATCCAACAAATCTCTTTTAAAATTGAATAATTGTGATTTTAAAGATTTAGGGAATAGGATTATTATTCAAGAAAGTTCTGTTGATTTTGATGATTGTAATTTTGCAGATAGTAAATATATTGATATTAGTTACAGTTCAGTTAATTTCTGTGATTGTAATTTTACAAATAATAAGTCTCCACATAATGGGGGTGCGATATATGCTTCAAATTCCACTGTTAAATTAATTAATTCTAATTTTGATGGAAATTCTTCTATAAAAGTAGGTAAAGTTATTTATTCTCAAGATTCAACATTAATACTTGATGCTTGTGAATTTAGGGAAGAATTAAATGATATTGTTGTTAACAGGGCTAGTCATGATGATGTTGAGAGAGATGAATGCATAATAATTAAAAATACTAAATTTAAAGGACATCACCAAATCATAACAACTGAAAATATCCTTTTGGAGGGTAATATTGGCTTAATGGATGAGAATATTAAAATAATTAAAGATACTCAATTTTTAACTGATTTAATTTCATCCAATCAAAAAGAGATTAATTTGGATAATTACTTTTTTATCAAGGGTATTATCTCAATAAATGCAGATAATCTGGTCATTGACGGATGCGGAAATACATTAGATGGAAATCGCAGTAAATACAGTGGCTTTATCATTATTGGGGAGAATATAACTCTTAAAAATATCAATTTTAAAAACATTAGCACTGAGTCTTATGAAGGGAGTGTTATTTTTAATAAATCAAGGAGTCTTAAAATAGAAAATTGTTCATTTGAAAATATTAGTGATTGGGTTAATGGAAGAGCAATCTACAACTATGATGGTCATATACTTATTGAAAATTCCTTGTTCAAGACAAATGTTGCAGCTATTGGACTTGATAATGGAGGGGCAATTTATAATCATTTAGGATCAATTGATATAAAAAATTCTGATTTCATAGATAACCATACAGGACACAATGGTGGTGCGATTTATAATTTCAATGGAAATATCTGTATATTCAGATGTAATTTTAAAGATAATTGCAGTAAATATTTGGGCGAAAGTTATATGATTAATTATGGTGGAGCAATACATAATGACCATGGCCAAATTGAGGTTTACCAATCAAATTTTAAAGATAATTTTGTTTTTGGTGGTGGCGATGCAATATTTAATGAAGGTGAAATGAATTTAAAGAGATGCAATTTTGAGGGTAGGGATTCGGATGTTATTGCAAATAAAGGCATATTATCCTTGGATGACTGCAAATTTAGTAATGACAATGTTATTTTAAATAATTCGATGCTTTGTATTTTAGAAAATCAAAAAAACTATTTAAATAATTTCATATCAAATGATTTCGGAAAGATTCATTATATATCAGACGTGGAAACTATTCCAAATAAAAACAACTTTAAATATCTTGATGATTTAATTAATTCAAAAGATTGTCCTGAAATTACATTATCTTGTGATATTATTGTTGGAAACGAAGAAAATGATTATTTCGATAAAGGAATTGAAATAAATAGAGATAATTTGGTAATTGATGGAAACGGACATACAATTGATGGAAATTTAATATCAAGCATTTTTAAAATAGAATCTAAAAACATTACTTTGAAAAATATTATATTTAAAAATGCATTATACACCATAAACGGTGCAATAAATGCATCCGATGCGAAAATAAATCTGGAAAATTGTATTTTCAAATCAATTGTTTCATTACCCCAAAAGGATGTTTCTGATAAAAGTAGTTCAATATTTATTGAAAATTCTCATTTGGAATTAATTAATTCAAAATTTGATGATGGAATTGGCACGGCTTTAAGTTCACATAACTCTTCTATAAATATTCTTTCTTGTGAATTTGAATCTATTGAAAGTATTGATGCCAATATAATTTATATTAAAAATTCAGCAATTAAAATAAATAATTCTTCTTTCTTAAAAAATCATGGAAACAATAGGTTAATCTATTGCAGTGACTCTTCAGTAGATATTTCAGATTCAGTTTTTGAAAATAATCTGATGGGAATAGCTGGAATTGATGATTCTAGTCCATCAAGAAGTAATCGTTTTAAAAATTGTATTTTTAATGGAAATGTTTGTGTAGAACCATTGTGCAAATTAACATCTGTAAACAATAGGAAATTTTCATTCGATGGCTGTAATTTTATAAATAATTCCATTTCTATAAGGGGATTAATATTTTTCGTCAATATGTCTCTTTTTATTTCAAATTGCTGTTTTGAAAATAATAAATCATTTGAATTTTTGCCGAATAAGTTAATTAATGGAAATAATCATATTTATTTAAAAAGTTGCATTTTCAAAAACAATCAGCATTTTTCTGCTTTAATAAAGGCAAATCGTTTAAACATTCGTGATGAAGAATATGATTCATTGAAAAATTATCTGGATGTCAAATATGTTTCATCAATCGTTTGTTTAGATTTATCTGATAAAAACAACCTAATTTTAGAATCCAATATATTTCTAGAAGATTCATTAAAGATAAATAATGATTTAATAATTGATGGGAATAATAAAAAAATTTGTTGTACTTTTAAAGAAATTCATATAAATTCCAATGTGATATTTAAAAACATTATTTTTGAAGATGCAAAAATAAATAATTCAAAAAATTTAACTTTAGAAAATAGTTTCTTTGAAGGATCAGTCTCTTTAGTTAATGCAGGAGAATTCACATTAAAAAATTGTGAATTTGAAAACGATTGTTTAATAAATAATAAAGGAACAGTAATTCTAATTGACGGAGATAAAAAAGATGTTTTAAGAGACAAAAAAATTGGATTGTATAAAAATGTTGAAGATGATGAAGAAGAAGTAGGTCTTGGTTTAGATGCATTATTTGGAGGGTTATGATAGTGAATTTCAAGGAATTTGAAGAATTGATTGACAGTGGAGCTAAAAAAATTACTCTAACAGAAGATGTTATCTTTAATAATGACGAGTTAGAATACTCAAAATGCATTAATTTGGATGTTGATGATTTGATTATTGATGGAAACAATCATGTCATTGATGCAAATGAAAAATCCAGTATTTTTGTTGTTTCTGGAAAAAATATCACAATCAAAAATATAATATTCAAAAATGGATATTCACAGGATTTCGGAGCCATAATAAATTACTCTAATAATTTTACAATAGAATGCTGTAAATTCAGTAATAATTGCTCTGATGATTTAGGCAATGCTTCTGGTGGAGCTATTTTAAACAAAGCTGGTAAAATCAATATTAAAGATTCAGTCTTTAAAGAGAACAGATCAGATTATGGCGGTGCTATTTATAATGATTCGATTTTAAACATTGAAAATTCAATTTTTGATTCAAACAGTTCGGAGTTTGAAGGTGGAGCAATCTACAATAAGGCAAAATTGCTCATTCATGGCTCTTTATTCGATAAAAATGTGTCTTTTAAGGGTGGGGCCATTTATAATGAAAGAATTTTAAATGTAAAGAGTTGTGAATTTAATAATAACATTGCAAGCGATGGAAATCACATAGAAAGTGAAAATGATGATAATTTACGCATTGCTGATTGCAGGTTTGACTAAAGTAAATGCTTTACTTTATTTATATAAAGGATTTAACAAACTATTAAATAGCTATAGGGGGTGAAATTATGTTTGAATTGAAGGGTAAATATGCAACAGCCAAGGTTTTTGCAGACGATGTCGACAACGACAGCATTTCACAGGTCATCCAATTCCTCAACCAGCCGATAGCTGAAGGCCAAAAAATCCGCATGATGCCGGATATTCACGCAGGAATGGGATGTACAATCGGAACTACAATGACTATCGAAGACAAGGTCATTCCCAATCTAGTCGGCTCAGACATCGGCTGCGGAATGGAAGTCTTTTACCTGGACGCAGATGAAATTGATTTTAAACGTTTGGATAACATCATTCGCTCCAAGGTGCCTTATGGATATAATAAAAGGGTTGTTCCCCATCATTTCATGAAGGATTTTGACTTAACGGAACTGAAATGTTATTTTGGTCTTGAAGCCGGAAGTGAAGGCAATTTCTATTTGGGTACTCTTGGTGGTGGAAATCATTTCATTGAAGTTAATAAAACAAAAGACAATGAATTAATTTTGGTAATTCACTCAGGAAGCCGCAGAATAGGTGCTGATGTCTGTGAATATTATCAAAATCAGGCTTTAAAGGAATTCAAAAGATTTCATAATATGGCTTCCAATAAGGATTTGATTTACTGCGAGGGCAAGCTGTTTGATGACTACATTCACGACATGGAAATCATGCAGGATTATGCTTCATTAAACCGTAAAGCTATTGCAGAGACAATATTAAGCGAATACGGAATGGATTACACTAAACATTTCACGACTATTCACAACTACATTGACATGGATAAAATGATTCTTCGTAAAGGCGCGGTTTCCGCTGATGAAGGTGAAACTCTTATTATTCCTATTAATATGCGTGACGGATCTTTAATCTGTGAGGGAAAAGGTAATCCTGACTGGAATTATTCCGCTCCCCATGGTGCAGGCCGTTTATACAGGCGTTCTCAAGCGAAAGAAATTCTATCTCTCGATGAGTTTAAAGATTCAATGAAAGGAATTTATTCAACATCCATTGGAAAAAACACCATTGACGAATCTCCGATGGCATATAAGTCATTGGAAAATATTTTAAATAATGTTAATGATACAGTTAAAATAGTGGATATTGCCAAGCCTGTTTATAATTTTAAAGCTTAAAGGGTTATTAAAATGTCTGAATTAAAGTATATGGATTTATCTTTCGATGAAATCCTAAAAAATATTAATGAATCCAAATCAGTTATTAAAAATCAGGAAGAATCTATTTTACACTTTATGAATATTATTCTGGAAGCTTCAAATAAACGTGTAACATCTAAAAGAGAAACCACAATATTTCTTGCAGGTGCCGGAAGATCAGGTTTTGTTGCAAAGTCTTTTGCTATGAGATTAATGCATTTGGGTTTTTATGTATATGTATTTAATGAATCAATACTTCCATCAGTTCGTGATGGGGATATTATCATCATTATTTCAAAATCAGGTAAATCCAATTCCATTACCCAGATTGTGGAAGATTCACAAATGGATGATGTAAAGCTTTTAACCGTTTGCGGAGATGCTCAAAGCGACCTTGCCCAAACAGCAGATGCAAAAATCATCATCGAATCACTAAAGCAGGAATCTGTTAGTTTAGATGATGGAAAATCATTAGAATTAATATTAATGGGCAGCGGTTTTGAAATCTCTGCATTAGTATTGCTCGATGCGTTAGTTACGCAATTAATGGCGAAGTTAAACTTATGTGAACAGGATTTAAAAGATTATCATGATGTTTTAAGTAGTTCGATTTAAGAAATTATTAAATATTTATTAAAAGATATATAATATAAAGCATTGTTTGGGAGAGATTTTAAATGACTGAATCAAATGTTGATAAAACTGTTATTATTGATTCAGATGAATCTAATTTAATTTCAGTTAAGCTATCAGCCGTAAACAATAAAGTAAGATTTTCTATTTTAGAAATTCTAAGGGATAATCAGAAATATAATAATATTAATTCAAGAAATCCATTATATTCTCGTGAAATAAATGAAATTCTTTTAAAGAGTTATAAAATTAACATTACCACCCAAATGTTGGGCCAACACATGAAAAAGCTGATTGATGCCAATTTGGTCTGTGAAATTTCTATTAAAAAGGAAGTGCCTAATAAGGTTGGCAAGCGCACAGTTAAGGCATATGCTTTAAAAGAGGATGCTTTCGATGATTTGTTTTTAGACATTAACTTTTTATCAGATGAACTTTTCACTTTCTTTGATTTATATGATTCCAATCAAAAATATCATGATGACGAGCATTGCGTTCTAACGATTTTCAATGGTGTTGATAAAGGCAAAACATTTAAGGTTCGCCAAGATGAAAGTGTTTTGATTGGAAGAAAAGCCGATTTCGATGAAGGGGATTTGGCGTCATTTTCAATTCTTCTGGATAATAGTTACGATACCGTTTCAAATATTTCTAAGCCGCATTTAAGATTATTCTATAAAAATGATGGCTGGTACATTATTGATGAAGCCAGTTCAAACGGAACATTCATTGGTGATATTGAAGTGCCAAAAGGTAAAGCCACTAAATTAAGACCTAATTCATTTTTAAAATTATCCCGGGGTGTTGGTGGAGCAGTAATTTATTGTTCTTTTTAATAACATCATTTGGTGGTATTAGTGGACTTTGATGAAATTAAACACCAAATAGAAGAATTTTTTAATGGCAAATTTGAAGTTAAAAAATTTCTGGGTGAAGGATCCTTTGCAAAGGTTTACCTTGTAAATCATAATTATATGGATGAGTTAATGGCAATGAAAATCGTTAAGGAGCCATTAACTGCCACAACCAATAAGAAAGACATTTTTCGTGAAGTTTCGCTGGCCTGCCATCTTAGCCATGAAAACATTATAAGCATTTATGATGCCGCTGAAATTTCCGGTTTTGAGGACGGTAAAAATCATGCTTATTTTGTAATGGAATATGTTAGCGGCGGGGATTTGGAACAGTTTTTAAATTCTTTTTCTGAAAATAACATGTTCATGCCGCTAAATCGTAGTCTGGATTTAGTCAAACAGATTCTTAAAGGTTTAAACACACTACACTCAGCTAATCCTCCCATCATTCATCGTGATTTAAAACCCAACAACGTTTTACTCAGTTTCAATGCCTGCGGAGATATTATTATAAAAATTTCCGATTTTGGTTTTGCAAAGGAAGTCACTACAGGCATTTCAGACATTGACATCGCAGGTACAAGGCCGTACATGGCTCCTGAAATATTCAATAAGTCCATATCAACCAGAACAGATATTTATGCTGTCGGCGTTATATTTTATCAGTTACTGACAAACCTCTATCCTTATGATGTTGAGGAATACTCCAATGAGGAGTTAATTGATTTAAAACCTTGGCAAAAAACATTAAACGCTCCAAGCTTTTACAATGATAAAGTATTTGAAGACCTGGATAATATCGTTTTGAAATGTTTGGATTTCAATCCGGAAAACAGGTATTTGGATGCCGGGGAACTTTTAGCCGATGTTGAAAAGGCCATTGAAAAGCATAAATCAACACAAATCATATCTCAGGATAATCTTTCTAAGGATTATAATGATGAATATTCCGAATATATCATTAATGATTCTATTAAAGAGGCTTTTCGACTTGCAAAATGTGAAAATAAACTTCCGGAAGCTATTGAACTGCTGGAATCTGAAGTTTTACAGGATTATGATATTCGTAAATGTTATTCTGAAACTCTCAGAATATGGAAATCAAAGCGTCCCGATGTCAAATTGATTTCAAAGGCGTTCACCGTTAATCTGAAAGGACAAAATTATAAGTTGTCCTGCAATTTCCTGAATGAAGCTATTGCATATAATCCGTCACTTAAAAGCAGATATGCCCATTATATTGATTTGTGGAATATTTTTATAGATTTGGAAAAGCATGGCAGTTTATTCAAGTCAGTTGTTCTGCTTGAAAGTCTGATGGATAGAAATGATGAGATAAAAAAATTTTATAAAGATATCATTCCAATTTTAAAAACATATTCCATTGAGGAAATCGTAGTTGAAGCCATCCGTTTGGTCAATTCAAATAATCTGATGAACGCTGCAAATTTAATGGAGTTTGCAGTCGTTTGCGACGCAAATATCAAATCCAAATACGCATACAAGTTATCCTTATGGAAGCAAAACATGAAAATGCATTTTAAAACTGCCAAACAAGTAAAACAGGATACAATTGATTACGCAATTGACTTGGGAACAACTGATTCAGTAATCTCCTATTTTAACAAGGGAAATCCAGTCATTATTAAAAATTACATGACTGGCGATGAATTTACTCCTTCTGCTGTTTTAATCGATAATCAGGACAGGGTTCAGGTAGGAATAAATGCAAGAAATGCGATTGTTAATAATTCGCCAAATGCAGTATCGGAATTTAAACAGAATATGGGATTTCCGATACCATTTAAATTCAATGAATCTTCACGGATAATGTTTCCCGAAGAATTGTCCGCCATGGTACTTAAGGAATTGAGGCTGTCAGCTTTTAAGCGGTGTGGTGTGGATGTTGAACATGCGGTTATTTGTGTTCCGGCAAATTCCAATCCTCTCAAGACAAAGGCAATCAATGATGCAGCCAACATTGCGGGATTTCGATCCCATAATTTAATTTTAGAACCCATTGCAGTCAGTATTGCATATAACCTTCGAAAGGACAATGCTTATTGGATGATTTATGATTTGGGTGGCGGAACCTTTAATGTAACCATAATTCATGATAATGGTGGTGAAATTGAAAAGTTCGCAACCAACGGTTTAGATAATCTTGGAGGAAATTCATTTGATTGGAAAATCGTCAATGATTTGTTCCGTCCAAAAATAGCCTATGATTTAAATCTGGATGATTTCAGACAGGATAATCCGAAATATTTGGAGGTATTTTCAAAACTTAAAAACGCATCGGAAGTGGCCAAAAAAGAATTAAGTAAAAATGAATGTGCAGATATATCAATCGATAATCTTTTTGAGGATTATGATTTTAACTATAATTTAATGAAAGAGGACTTCAAGAAAAGCATAGAGCCTTTGGTAAAATATACTTTTAAATTATGCATGGATTTATTAAATGAATGCTCTTTAGGTGAGGAAAATATCGAAAAACTGATTCTTGTTGGAGGTTCATGTTTAAGTCCAGTTGTTCGGGAATTGTTGAGCGATGAATTTGATATTGAGATAACCTCAGATTTAAACCCGTTGACTGTCGTTTCGATGGGTGCGGCAATATATGCTGGAAGTTTAGAAAAACCGTCCATCAATATTAAAAAAGAAAAGTTTTCCGTAATTCTAAGCAATAAAAACAACAGAATTAAAGGAAAGGTCTTCTGTCTGGACAATAAATTTTCATTTTTGGATTATTCGATTGAATTTAAAAATAATCAATTTTCATCAGGTAAAATTCCATTGGATATTGATTCGACATTCAATATTGAATTGCCTAATGAAGAATTGACAGTTAATCTTTATAGGGGAAATACTAAAGTGACGCTCGATGAAAAATCTCCTGCGACAATTAATGGCGACAGCACCTACATTCCATTTTTAAGGGATTCATTCAGCATATCTGATAATGATTTCACATTGAAAGAATTATTTAATCAATATCTAAAGCTGCTTAAAGAAGTGGAATGGCTTGATGAATATTCATATTACTCCGATAAAGATCTGATAAATTATATTGGCAGGTTATTTGAAATAGCTCAAAAAGACAATAGTGCATTAAATCAGTGTTCAATCTATCTGAATTATTTGAAATCCAACGTTGAGGATTTAAAAAGAGATTTCCGATATTCAGTTCTTTTGGAAAATGTGGAAAATAAAATGAAAGCAATAAAGGAAAATGGCCTGTTTGAAATGGATGATGATTATGAAAATTATGATTTGAATGAACTGGAGGAGTTTCATTCCGATTTAATTGAAAAATACGTTTTATTGAATAGGGACAATGTTATCGAGGAATGTTTTTTCAATTTAAAATTTGAAGGAGTCTATACAAATAATGAAAAGCTTGCAGCTGAATTGATTGAAAAAGCAAACGTGGCATTTGCCGATAATGACTATGTGGAACTGTTCGGAATAATCAGTCTATTATATGAACTTGATGAGCGTGATTAAATAAAAGACTTTATGTGAGTTAAATATGCTATTATATAAATCTAATAAGTAGAGGTAATTTCATGAAAAAATCAAGGAAACCTACAGTTATTTTAAATAAAAATAAATCTGACGGATTTTTAAATTTAAATTCAAAATCCGAATTGTCAAAAGTCATGGAAATACTTGAAAAGTTAATGGAAGGTGATGAAGATGAAAAATGATAAATTAATCGAATTGCCTGATTATGGTCGTTTAATTGTTGTAACTGATTTGCATGGTGATTTTGATGACTATAATCATTATTTAAGCTTATGGGATAAAAATGACCCTGATTTTCACATTGTTTTTACGGGAGACCTTATTCATTCCATTCATGAAGACGATAAATCCCTAGAAATATTGGATGACGCAATTAAAAAATCACAAAAGTATCCAAATTTCCACACCCTTTTGGGAAATCATGAATGGGCGCACATCGTAAACAGGAATATTTATAAGAATGGTGAGGATCTGCTTTGGAAGTTTACAAATCTAATCTCATTTAAGAAAGGATTTGTGGAACCTTCATTAACGAATTATATTAAATTCTTTAAAACGATGCCTTATTTTTTAAAAACGTCCAATGGATTGTTTATTTCACATGCCGGACCATCTGATAAGATTCATTCAATTGAAGCGTTTGAGAAAATTTTTTATGGGGATTATTTAAATCCGATTTTGGATGATTTTTTATGGAACAGGTATGATTCAATTTATGGCTATACGAAAGACGACATAACCAGATTTTTAGACATCATTGATTCAAAATTCATGATTGTCGGCCATAACGTGGTTGAATCCTATAAGGTATACGGCAAACAGATGATTTTGGCTTCAAGTTTTCAAACTAGAGTAAAGACATATCTTGATTTGGACTTATCCAAGGAAATTACATCAATGAAGGATATTCAAAGGCAGTTGAAATTCATAACGGATTGAAATTTCCGGTAAATGATTGTAAAATAATAATGTTTATTAGAAATTAATTCAAAAAGATAAATTAAAGGTGTAAAAAATGAATGAAAACAATTTAAGGCAGTACATTGATAAGTTTTTCGATGACTTGGTCTTGTATGATGACTATAAGAATGGTCATTACTACAAGGATTTGTTGAAGGCCGGAATTGATGTGTTTTTAGACAATGAAAACTCTTATAATGCATATGAGATTTACAGGACATTTTTCATGATTTATCAGATTACTGCGGAAGACAAGTCTGAAAAAAACAACAAGGTAATGACTATCGTAAAGGAACCTAATACCCTTCTTGACTTGGTCAAGACAATGAAAAAATACGAAGAAAGCACAGGAGACCTGATTGAAAAGCAAAGGGATCATTTCATTCATTCCGTCAATGTTTTCCTTTTGGGTTTGGCTATTTATGCTCAAAACGGTAAATATAGGGAATATTTCAAGAGATATGTTATTAAAAGCCCATATACAAAATACTATAGGCTTGAAAACGGAGACTTTTCAAATGAGGAATTCCTATATCGTTGGGGAGTAGCGGCTCTTTTCCACGATATCGGATATCCCGTTGAAATCATTGGTAAACAACTTAAGAAATTCATAAATGATGGTGTCAAATCAATTTCTCCAACTTATGGTGCAGACACCGCAATCGACTTTAAGGACTTTAATGAGTTCAATACAATCGTCAAAATGAATCCTGAGTTTGCTGACGCTTTTACGGAAGTTTATCCTGAAGCGAAATTCCTGAACCTGTTCAAGCCGACTGACATTGTTGCCCATAAGATTTCCACTGATCTTGAAGGTGTCAACGTAAACGATGTTGCAAAGCATCTTGACAAGTTTGTCAATTATATGGGTGAGCTTGGATTTATAGACCATGGATTCTTCTCATGCATTCTAGTTTTAAATTCATACGGTTATCTGATACAGAAGTATGCGAAAAACAATGACTTTTTCTTCTATCCGATTGTAGACAGCGCATCAGCAATTCTGTTGCACAACTACTACAGAAACGTTTTGCAAAATGATCCTTTTAACTTGAAGGAACTCCATCCGTCCCAGTCACCTTTGGCATTTCTGCTGATATTATGTGATGAGCTTCAGGAATGGAACAGGCAGCCTTTCGGAATAAAGGACAAACAGAAGGGCCGCGTAAACGAACTGCTTTTAAAAATAGACGACGATACATTTGACGTGAAGTATATCGTTAAAAGTGGATCCATGGGGCTGGGCTTTTCAGAGGATAAGGAAAAACTTCTCAGCAACGTATTGTCCATAAGAAGTGTATTCGATTTTGGATTGAGAATAATCACTGATGTCAGACAGCATTTCGTTGTGGGTGAGGATACTAAAGAGGCTTCACAGGCTCCGGATATCCTGCTTAGAAATGTTGAAAACCTGGCCGTTTTAATCCATGAGCATTATAATGAGTTAATCGAAAAGCAATATCAGGATAAAATCGACAATGGTGAGGAAATCGATGAGGATTTCCAAAAGAAATATGATGAAAGAAAGCCTTTCGATGAACTGACTCCTCAGCTTAAGATAGCCAACATAAGACAGGCAAGGTCAATCCCTATTAAACTGGACATGATTGGCTGTGAACTTGCAGATGAGTCCGATGAGCGTGAGGCAATCAATGAATTTTCAGTCGAGGAAGTTGAGGATTTGGCAATTTTTGAGCATGACGAATGGTGTGAAGAGAAGGAAGGTACTGGATGGGTATATGGTGAAGAGAAGGATGTTGAAAATCTTGTTACGCCGTATCTCGTTCCATGGGACGCATTGACCGAGGAAATAAAGGAATTTGACAGGGAACCTGTTAGGGAAATACCGTCCTTAATGCAGTCCATAGGTTTGAAAGTTGTAAGAAGCAAAATCAGGCTTTTAACTTTTGAAATGCATAATCTGCATGACAAAAATACTTCATTCGAGGATTTGCCGGATTACATTAAATACTCTAACTATAAGCAGGCGGATTACCTGATTAAGATTTTGTCCTTAAGGGGATATTCCGTTGTGGACATTGATTCTCCTGGAGAACCGATTACAGGATTCGATCCGGATTCAATAGACTATTTCGCTGAAAGGGAGCATGAAGCCTGGTACAAACTCAAGGTCAATTTAGGCTGGAAATACGGGTCAGTCAAGGACGAAATTTCTAAAACAAATCCTAATCTGGTTGAATGGAAGGCACTTGATTTTGAAAATAAGGAAGCCAACAGAAATACATTCAAAAATCTGCCAGATTTATGTAAAAAAGTTGATTTAAAAATTGTTAAGAATTAATTAACAATTCTTTTATTTTCTTTTTTAATGGAGATTATGGATAATCCTTTTTTCTGTTTATAATAATGATTAATCTTATAAATTCGGGTTCATTGTATGAATTGGACGAAAAAATTAAAAAAAATCAATAACGCACAATTTAAAAATCTTTGCATATGTGCTGGATTTGATTTAAAAATTGTTAGAAAATATTAATAATTCTTTCTTTTTTTCACTATTTTTTTTCATAATTAAGCTTATTTAATAGTTAATATATATATTATATCAACATTTTTTAGGTGAAATTATGAGTGAAAATAACTTGAAAAAATATGTTGATGACTTTTTTGAAGGCTTGGAATTATATGATGATTATAAGAATGGTCATAATTATAAAGGTCTCTTAACTGCTGCAATTGACGTTTTTTTAGAACACGAGAATAATTATACGGCATTTGAGATTTATCAAACCTTTTTCATGATTTACCAAATCACTCCTGAAAATAAGTCTGAAGAAAAAAAGCAAAAGTGTAATCTTGTAAGTGAACCAAACACCCTTCTTGATTTAGTTAATATAATGAAAGATTATGAAGAGAAAACTGGAGATTTAATTGAAAGACAGAGGGATCATTTTATTCACTCAGTTAATGTTTTTCTTTTAGGTTTAGCTATTTATTCTCAAAATAAAAATTATAGGGATGTTTTTAAGAGTTATGTTGAAAAAAGCGAATATGAAAAATTCTACAAAACTAAAGATAAAGAATTGTCTGATGAGGAATTTTTATATCGCTGGGGTGTTGCATCCCTTTTCCATGATATCGGTTATCCATTTGAGATTATAGGAAAACAATTAAATAAATTTATAAATGATGGTGTTAAATCTATTTCAAATACTTATGATGTTGAGGTGAGCATTGATTTTAATGATTTCAATGAGTTTAATTCTATTGTAAGGTTAGAACCTTATGATTTTGCCGATAACTATCGTGCACGCTATGATAATTCCAAAATCATTGATTTATTCAAACCAACGGAAATAATGGCTCATAAGATAGCTCATAATTTCAAATTTAATAAAAATCAATATAATGATTTATTAAAACATTTGAATGCTTTTATTTCCTATATGAAGGAAAATAATTTCATTGATCATGGATTTTTCTCAGCTATTTTAGTTTTAAATTCATATGGTAACTTAATTCAGAAATATGCCAAAAATAAAGATTTCTTTTTCTATCCAATTGTAGATAGTGCAAGTGCTATTTTATTACATAACTATTATAATAAGACATTACAAAAAGATCCATTTTCTCTAGGTCCGTTGTACGTTGAATCTTATCCTATTGCATTCTTATTGATTTTATGTGATGAACTTCAGGAATGGAACCGTCAGCCTTTTGGTGTTATAGATAAACAAAAAGACCATGTCAACGATTTAAATATTACAATTGACAATTCAAATATGGATGTTGAGTATATTTTAAATAGTGGTTCAATGGGTTTGGGTTTCCATAAAGAGAAAAAAGCGTTTATTTATGAGGTTTTGGATATTGAAAGAACAGTATTTCCTAAAGGTTTGTCAGTAACGATTCCCGAAACAGATTTTGAACAGGAAGCTATGTTGGATATGGATATATCTGATATTGATGCACCGCATTTGTTGCTTAGAAACCTTGAAAAATTAGCAAGAAAAATTAATCTGCAGTATAATGACACTAAAAATGATGAATTTGAATCTGGAAAAGAAGATGAAATTGATGAAGAAATAGAAATAGAGATGTTTAATTCATTACGTTCCGATTTAAAATTATCCAATATTCGTCAAGCCAGGTCTATTCCTAAGAAATTAGACATGATTGGTTGTGTAATTGCAGATAAATCTGATGAAAGGCCTGCTATAACTGAATTTTTAAAAAAAGAAGTCACGGATTTAGCTATTTTTGAACATATGGAATGGATGGAAGAAAAAGAAAATACTGGTTGGACTTTAACTGATGGTGATAAGGATGAGGTAAATCTTAAAACTCCATATTTGGTTCCATGGGATGATTTAGATCCTAAAATTCAGCAATATGATATTGATGCAGTAAAGAATATCCCCTCTCTTTTAGATTCCATAGGTTTAAAAGTTGTTCGTTCAAGACTAAGATTACTTACATTTGAAATGCATAAGTTTTATTTAAAGGAAACTGGTGTAAAGACAGTTGAAGTTGATGGGGTAGAAAAGAATATAAGCGATTGTACTCCTAAAGAATTATTTGATGTGTTACCTAATCATATTCAATATTCAAATTATAAACAAGCTGACTTCATTGTTAAAATCTTAAAAGAAAGAAAATATGAATTGGTTGATAAAACTGATAAAAGAGAAAAAATCGAAGTGTTTGATGAAAAAGATTTAGAATACTTTGCTAAACGCGAACATAAAAATTGGTATAATCTTAGAGTTAATTTAGGTTGGACATATGGTAATGGTGAAGGAAAAACTAGTCCTAATCTGGTTTCATGGGACAAATTAGGTGATGAAATTAAAGAAGAGAATAAACGCACTTTCAAAAACCTTCCAATCATGTGTGATATGCCTTTAATTCAATTAAAAATAGTTAGAAGTGAGTAAATTAATTTAATTTACTCCATATTTTTTTTTAATCTATAATTTTATATATGATAAAAAACTAACTTAAAGTAACTAAAATATTTTGGGGGAATCATTCTCATGACAACATCTGAAATAGGCAATAATGTTGTATTTAAAAAACAGTTAGGTTTAAATTATGAAATCGACCAAAAATATGTCGGTTTAAAAATGAAGGAAAATAATATCTTATCTTTTAATTTTAGAGTACCTGGCGCTTTAAAAGATGAAATCGAATCATATTTCAAAAGGTTTAAAATGGGAGAACCTATTCTTGTTGATATCGGTGGAACTGGAGATATGAGATGTGAATTCAAAGGTTTGTCACCGGTTTTAAAAAATAAGGATAAAATGGATTCTTATTTCATTTCAGCTACTTTACAGGAAGATAAGCAGTATAATCCTTTAGAAGAAGAGAAATGTGAAACCTGCAGTGGCTGCGGATTCCACTAGGCGTTTCCATTTTTATATTTTATTAAAAGCTTTACACTATAAAAAAGTAATACTCAATTATCACCTATTAATTAATCTGCAATGCTCAAACCTTTAAAGGAAAGTCTATCAATCACCAAATCTTTCTTATTTTTATTTAAATAAATTAAAAGCCATTTTAATTAATTTTATTACCTTTTAGCTTTTATTTATTATTTTTAAGTAAAAAGATTTATATATTTTTTTAGTTATAAATTAAATTATATTATAATATAAGAGGGAGTTAATATGTTTGAGTTAGTGCACACTACCGTAGGCTCACTAGCTATAGCTAATGTTTATGGTCTTTCAAATATATCAATCAGTTATTTTGATATGATTCTGGCGTATCTGGTAGCTATTGTCGTATCTATCATAGTTGCATTGATTTTAAGAGTTCCATTATTGCCAAGTATGCCTTATAGGTATTCCTTTGATGTAAGTGCAGTTTATCCAACTCCAATTATCGCAATTGGTGTTCTTTCATTATTCCTGGTTTTAAATTACACTTTCAAGTATAATGGACTTTTGCTGGCTGCAATTATCGGAATTTGTTCCGCATTGTTTGTAAAATATTTATTTGATTATATATTCCCATCCCCCGCTCAGGAGGAAGATAAATGAATGAGATAATAGGAGTAATACTGGCCGCAGTTATCTGCTGGCTGAACTTTGTAATCGTTGATACCTATTTCGGACTTCCTGAACAGCCGGGCGTTCAAGGGGCTAGAATCGTTGGGGAATCAATTAAGAAAAGAAATGGAGATATTGCCGGAGGATTCTTCCAGGGAAACATTCTGTGTTCTCCTGACGCATCAGCCGGTACGTTAATAGCATCTATTGGATATCTTGTTTTGGGCATTCCCGGAGGAATCATTGCCGCATTTCTGGTATTTATCGGAAACAGATTATGCGCCGATCCAGGATATGCCGGAACAACCGGAGCTTTAACCGCTACAGCGCTTATTTTTATATTTTCCTTTATAGGACTGACTCCTGAAATGTTTATTGTAGGTATGGTTATAGCCATATTGACTGTCCAAGGTATCGATCAGGTTAAGGCATCTATCCTTCTTGGTAAGATAGCCGATAAGTTTAATAGACATGCCGGGGATGATTGATTATGTACGTTGAAATAATTGGTGTAATTTTAATATTTGTCGCTTTAAGGGCATTGATAACCAAAAACATAGCCGAAAGACTCCTGTATCTAAACGTTATCGGCTTCGGCGTATCTGCGCTCATAGCCCTGGTTATCAACACACCTTTCGCTCTTATCGTTGCGGCAGCATTCTTTATCTGTTCTACAATCAGCGCAAATGCAATTGCTTACACCTTGAAAAAACTGGATGAGGAGATACTTTTAGATTGAGGGGATTACTATGGAGTTTTTCGTATCTTTAATTGCAATTGCATTGATGGCGATTGGTGCCGTGGGCATCATAATGCTTGAAAAGCCTATGGATAAGGTCATAATGTTTTCAATCCTCGATGCAGGATTCCTGCTGACTGTAGTCCTGTTCAAATATCTGGATGTGGCATTGTTTGTTGCCCTGTCCGGTCCGTTGTCAACTCTGGTCTTCATAATGGCCATTGTAAAAATCAAGGAAATCAGATTCAAAAAGGTTGAAAGTGGTGAGTTGCATGATTAGCGTTAATTTGTTCTTCTATTTCGGAATCGTGCTTGCCATCGTCGGCAGTTTGGCCACAGCATGGGGTCCGGGCGTTAAAGACCCTATTGTCAGGACATTCAATACCGAAGTGGCCTCAATAGGAGTATGTTTAATATTATTATCATATAATCATGTGCTTGCGCTATTGACACTGGTTGCGACAACGGTTGTCATTACTTTAATTTTATTCAGAGCTATTATTCGCTTGGAAGAAATGGGGGCGGACGTATGAAAATAGGTAAAATCTGGAATAAGCTGGCTGACCCTAAAAACGTCCCACGTCTCTTTGCATTCTGTCTGGGCGTTATACTGATTATCGGATTTGTAGTGCCTATGGCTTTAAATCCGGATCAAATTTATACAAGGCCGGCTCCTCAAGTTCAAGCTGATGAAGGCCTTGCCTTAGCTCCTTATGACAGGGGCGGTGAGGTATTAAAAGAGCCGGGAATAATTAAGGCACAATATCCTGAAAATTCCAAGGAATTGGGAATGATAACGGGATATATGTCTCCTCTGGCCGAGTGGGTGTCATCGATTTCACCATACTTCGGAACGTCAATCTATTCGTCTCCGGGCGGACTTATCGATGAAGTGCTCTATTATACCAGAGGTTTCGATACGATTCTCGAATCATCAATACTGATGATGGCCTTCATTATAGCCTCATGGCTGACCATCAATTACACGATGAAAAGAAGGGACATCGAAAAGGACCTGAAAAAGGCCGCTGATGATTCCGCAAGAGTGGCTCGCGAAGTCAAGCTAAGCGATGAAAAGGCAAGGGCCAAACAGTTAAGGAGGGATAACTGATGATATTAATACCTTCATATGTTCCGGCCGAGTTCGTTTCAATGTATCTTCCGGCCATTTACGCTGCTTTAATCGTCGGATTTATCGGTTCAATGGCAATAGCCTTGAGAAGGGAAGAGATTCATATCCTTATATTGACTGATTTGATTGGACTTGCCATGATAATTGTCGTTTCCGCAGTCGGAACCGATCTGGCCGAGGCATTGATTCTGCCGGGTCTGGTTGTAGAGCTGGCTGAAACTTTAGCTATTTCAGAAATTTTGATTTCAAGGGAAATGCACAAAATCGAGGCCAATCCTAGAGGAAACTTGACCAAATCAACTTCACTTTTCCCTCAGCCTTTCGCTCTGGACATGGAAATCATGACTACGGCTCCTAATTTCATAGCTTTGGTATTGATAGCTTATGGAATATTTTTGACCGGATTTACCGGAGGTGCAGTAGCCGGTGGAGGAATGGTCTTGTATGCATTGTCTAAAAAGGCAAGAGGAATGCCTGTATTGGTCATTGACGGCATTGCGGGCGTTTCAGGTATAGCATGGTGTTTATGGATTATCGGATTTGTATTGTTCTTTGTTGCTCCTAATTTGTGGGTACTAAGTTTATTCTTGGCAGCTTGCGGTTTACTATTAAAAGTAGCTTCAAAAGTAGGTTTAATAGGTCTGCTTATGAGAGAGGACATTGATAAGGAGTAGGTGGTGAATATGGATTTTGTTACGCTTGGAGGAAATTTGATGGGTACAATATCTCTCGGGGATATTGTATTGTATATTACGCCGCTTAATTTATTCTTATTTGCAGTTCTGCTTGTATTTACATTGCTGATAGCTATCAGTAAGACTGAAACGCAGGTAGAAGCTACGTTCATGAAGCTTTCAAACACCAATGTCAAGGTGGGTAAAAGCGAATTCAAGCAAAGGAGATTTCTGGCAGTAATCTGCGGTATCGCTTCTGCCGGAGCGATGATAACTGGAGATCTGTTTAATTTCACGCTGTTCATGGCATTAATCGGTATCTTGAATATCGGTATCGTTTCTGCAGTTAAACAGACTAGTGTTTTGAACTCAGCATATCAGTACGGATTGATTGCAATGATGTGCAGTCTGCCTTTATTCGGTGGAGCAGCAATTATTCTTGCATCAACTGGAACATTAAGTCTTGCCGTATTGTCTCAGATGCAGGCAACCCCAATGGTTGTTTTCGGTGCAGTATTAATGCTTTTAGGTATTCTGGGTGAAAGCGGAGTTGCGCCGTTTTTTGCAAGCAAGGCGGAAATGTTCAGGACGCCGGGTTCTCCGTTCATCGTTATTATTCACTTGAGCTCTTTGTTTATTATTGTAAGGGCTGTTGAAATATTATTATTGGTATTGTGGTAGTGAGAGTATGGTTAATCAAAAAAGCTTATGTATTGTGTTATTGGTTATATCTACAATAGCCATTCTGGCCTGTTTATTTATAAGTTTAGAGGCCTGGATTGTCTATCTGGTAGCTATAATCGGTATTCCTCTATGGGTCTTGTCATTCGGCCTGCTTACAATGGCCAAGCCGAGAGAGGAAGATAAGGAAGAAAGGGTGAAAGAACCGTTTACTGGATATTAGTGGTATTATGAATTTAATGGCAGATATTTTAATTAATGTGATTATTGCATTCCTGGCGGGAAGCCTGCTTCTAGGTTTGCATAGGAAAATAATGGCACGTGTTCAGAAAAGACCTGGCCCGCCAATCATACAGCATCTATTGCACTCCTTGAAATTCTTCTTTAAGGAAACGGCATTTCCAAATACGGTTTCAATGCCATTCTATATTGGCATTGTATTCATATTGGCTGCAATTTGGATTGTCGGTGTGATTGTAGGTCCCGTTGCAAAGGATTCACTTTTAATATTGTTCGGTGTTTATGCGGTCTACAAGATTGTGGAGCACAATTCAGGATCAAGTTCAGGTTCACCTTACGGAAAGGCAAGCTGTGTAAGGGCAGTATTGTCAGCAGCAACTGAACTGCCGTTATTTGCGGCAATCGTGCTTGTCTATTTAAAGACAGGCTCAATGAATATAGGAAATATTATAGCTTATCAATCTGTTAACGGTCCGCTTGCATTTTCAATACCTCTTGCGGCAATAATGTTTTTCTTGCTACTGTTATCAAAATCTCCATACTCTCCATTTGGAATAACAAAAGACAAGGCATTAATTTCAGGTTTTGAAACGGAGCACTTCGGATTCCTAAGGGGATTCATAATGTTTGCAGAATCAATCTCATGGTATGTAATGCTGTGGGTTTTCTTAACGATATTCTTCGGACCGCTGTCTGCAGTAGGCTATCTGATAGGAATGATTGTGATTACATTCATTACAGGTTTTATCAATGCCGTAACTCCGATTTTGAATCCGAATCATTCAGTAATGACTCAGATAACGGCTGGAGCGATATGCTTTGCAGGAACGCTTATAATGATATTGATTTAGGGATGGGGATAAGATGAGTTCACAAAAAGTTTTGGTATATATGACCGGATTGGTTGCAATTGGCATAATTGTTGTTGGTTTACTTGCGACAGTTCTCCATTCTACGCTTTTAGCTCCAATTCCAATTTTGGGATTGATACTAGCTATTCTTGTATTGCTGACTAATAAGGGTGATTTTGCACATAAGATTGAGAATATAGAGAAAATAATGTTTTTCGTAACGTTTATAGTAATTGTATGTTCATTCATATTACTTTACAAACCGATTTAGGGAGATTATCATGTTAGACTATTTAATTTATTTGCTTGCATTTGTTATCGGATCCATTGCGGGATTGGTATACAGCTATAAGTTGCACGGCGAACCTTTCGTAGCCGACAGTAGTTTAAACATTCCTTATACTATAATTTCCGCAGTTGGTTGGATTTTGGCATTCAATTCCGGAATTGTCATTTTATCCGGAATAGGATTTATCCTGGCAGGTTTTGTCATGGGAGGACGACCTGGATATGGAAGAAAAGAGACAGCTATAGGTCTGGTATTGGCCATAGCCGCTTATATATTATTACACTGGGCAGTATGATGTGATTTCAATGGATGATAATGAAAAATTAGAGTTAATGAAAAATCGTATGGTCGACACTTATGTGATTCAAAGGGATATAATGAAGCCTTTATCCGAAGATTTCGACTGCACGCCTGAAGAGCTGGAGCAAGTCTTTTTTGACTTATTGAACATGTCTGAAGTCTTGTCACTGCACGCCACCTTTGAAACCGCAGAATACGAATGTTTGGTTAAAAGATTTCATGCTGATTTAAGATTATGCTGGTTCGTATCAACTTTGGAATTAATATCCAAGGATGATGCGGTAAATCTTCAAAAAAGACTGGCCCATGAAGTGTTGGGAGGAAAAAACTATTCCGACGCTTTGAAAGAGGGCCATAAGGAAATATTCCAATTATTAAAAAATTCTAGATAAAAAGAGGGAGAAAATGTTAGATTCAATTAAGGATGTTGTGAGGAAAAGCTCAATTCATGTCTGCATCGTAAATTGCGGAGGATGCAATGGATGCGATGTTGAATGCGTTGCGCTTTTGTCTCCAAGATATGATTTGGAGCAATACGGTATTTACGTTCACAATAATCCTCGTGAGGCTGATGTCCTATTGTTGACTGGTGCCGTTACAGAGCAATGGAGAACAAACCTTAAAAGGGTTTACGATAAGGCTCCGGAGCCTAAAATAGTAGTGTCCATTGGAAACTGTCCGATATCAGGGGACGTTTTCAATCAGGAAGGAGGTCACGTTTACGCTCCTGCTTCCAATTTCATTCCAGTTGACGCTTCAGTTCCGGGATGTCCTCCAAGGCCTAGTGAAATTTTAGAGGCCATTTTGGCAGTTGGTCCTCAAGCTATTGCTGATCGTGGGAGGGAGAAGAAATGATAATGCCTATCGGTCCTATTCATCCTGCCTTAAAGGAACCTATTCGTCTTAAACTCCAGACTGAAGGAGAAAGAGTGGTTAAGGCAGAAATAGAATACGGTTATGTGCACAGAGGTATTGAAAAGATTATTGAAGGTCAAACCTGGCAGAGAGGTATTTACTTATCAGAAAGGGTTTGCGGAATCTGTTCATATGAACACACCCAGACTTTCGCCGAAACGATTGAAAACATCTGCGGCGTCCAGGCTCCTCCAAGGGCACAGTTCCTAAGGGTTATTACCAACGAATTAGATAGGATTCAAAGTCATTTCCTTGCAAACTCAACCTTTTTCAAGTCAATGGACCATGAAACTTTATTCATGCAGGTATTGGAGCTCAGGGAGTATGCAATGGATTCAATTGAACTCTTGACCGGTAACAGGGTCAATATGGGATGGAACGTTGTCGGAGGAGTTAAGATGGATGCCGACGAGCGCCATTTCGAGCCTATTTTAGAAAACCTTAAAAAGATAGAAGACCATTTCGAAACCACCCGTGAATTATTTGCCGAAGGTCCGGCTCTAGGTCTTCGTTGTAAGGGTGTAGGATTGATGACCAAGAAGGAAGCAATCAGAGGAAGGGCTGTCGGCCCGATCGGAAGAGGTTCCGGAATAAAATACGATTATCGTGAAGGCCACTATACATATAAGGATTACTTTGACTTTAAAACGATTTGGAGAAAGGAAGGGGACAACTACGCAAGAACCCTCAACAGGTTCGATGAGATTCCAGAATCCATCAGTCTGGTCAGGCAGGCCATTGAGAATATCCCTAAGGGAGACATACGCGTTCCGGTGGAACTCAAATCCGGATACGCCCAGTGGAGAAACGAGGCTCCCCGCGGTGAGGTAACATATACTATTGAAACCAACGGAAACCTGATTAAGCACATTTCAATCAGAACTCCAAGTATTCCGAATATGGATTCATGCGCCAAATACATGATCAGGGACGTTCCTACAATCTCCGATGCGATTTCAACTTATGCATCATGCGATCCTTGCGTTGCCTGTGCAGAAAGGGTAGCGGTTACAAACGAGCATGGCAAAACTTATTTAACTGATTTATATGGGGGAAAGTAAATGTCATCTCTAATGTGGTACATCTATGATTTTGCAAGAAGAGCATGGGCAGATGCGTTTACAAATGCCAAATCCATGCCTGAACTTGCCGAAAAACCGGAAAGGTTTAGAAATTTCCCTACCGTAAATAAGGAGTACTGTATCGGATGCGGAGCATGTACAGTTTCATGTCCTTCACCGAACGCAATCAAGATTGTCCGTGAAAAGGATGATGAAACCGGAGAAGGTTTGACTTATCCGGTTATCTTTAACGGCGCTTGCATTCGCTGCGGATTCTGTGCTGAAGTCTGTCCGACTGACCCGAAAACTCTTGAATGCGGTGAAAATCATTTGATAAGGCCTGAATTCAATATCATTCCTTCCAAAAGGCAGTACATCATTGACGATTATCTGTGTATTAAATGTAAAAAGTGTATGAAAAAGTGTCCCGTCAATGCAATATCAATTGTAAACGACAAGCTGCATGTGGATCAGCTCAACTGCATTTCCTGCGGAGAATGTATTGAGGTCTGTCCTGTAAGCGGAGCAATGAAGGGCGTATTTGTCGAAAACCTTCAGGACCAAAAAGATTTGATTCTTTTGACTGTAAATTATGTTGAAGACTACATAAATTCGAAGGAAGAGGATTTGAGGTCTTTGGAAAAGGACAGGCTGCTTCAGTATGACGTTCCTTTGGATGACATATGGGATGAAGCCCTTAAAATCATTCCTGACGAAGAAGTCAGCTTTGAAATAATTTCCAATGCAATCAACAGACTTAAAATACGAATCATTGACTGGGATAAAAGCAAATGTAAGAAATGTCAGCTGTGCATTCCGGATTGTCCGACAGGCTGCATTTCCTTTGATGAAGATGAAGATACGATTGTAAGAGACAAGAACAGATGTTTGAGATGCAGTATATGTTACCAGACTTGTCCTTTCTCAGTAATAAAATACTTTATTGCAAAATTCTCTCTCGGAGAGGACAGGATTATTCACACTACTGTAAAGGCATCCAATTTAAATGAGGAGCTTTTGATGGAGTGATTATCATGATTGACAGTTATACAAAAACTCCAAGACCGTTAAGGCATGTTGATGTCGATTATCTTATTGACCAGACGAAATGTGAAAAGTGCAAGGACAAGCCATGTCTTGATTCATGTCCTATCGATGCAATTTATATGGATAATGTTGATAATTTAATAAAAATTAAAAATACCTGTTTCGGATGTGTTTTATGCCGAAATTCATGCCCTTATGATGCAATTACCCTTGATGTGCATATGGACCCTCCTATTAAGGAGGAAGTTCCTATCATCAACATCAAGCTGTGTAAGGCATGCGGTGCGTGCGTGCAGGCATGTAAAAATGCTTCAATCCACCTTAAAAGTGACGGAAACAATCCGCCTCACAGTGAAATCGACAAGGATACATGTGTGCGCTGCGGATACTGCTTCAGGGTCTGTCCTACCGATGCAATCAAGTACGGGCAGCTGCTTCCGAAAACCGTTAAGGGCGGAAAAGCCATTGTCGTCAACCAGGACAACTGTATCGGCTGTATGACCTGTACGAGGGTCTGTCCTTCAACAGGTGCAATCAATGTCGGAAGAACCAATAAGCTGCCGTATATCAATCCGGGGTACTGTGCAAGATGTGAGGAATGTATGCATTCATGCCCTTCAGGCGCAATAAAATACTCTTCACGTAAAAAGGCCTATAAGATGTACAGTGAAATCAAGTCATTCGATATAGTTTCCGGAATCGTTGACAATGACATGAAAAGGCTGTCTCTGGACCTCATCAGTCTGAACTCAGTGCTTAAAAGGGTTGCAACTTCAATTTCCATGGAATTCGATGATCAGAACTTTGAAAACTTCATTGAATGCAAGGTAAACGACCACATGGAAAGGGAGCTTGGCGTTGTTCTGGACTCAAGCATTCAAATAAACAAGTTCGACAGGCTCTTCGGTTCCTATCTGATGGATCGAAACATCGAGGTTTACGATAAAAAATGCGTTGCCTGCGGAGAATGCTACAACGTCTGTCCGACCGGCGCAATAGAACTCAACGGTCCGAATCCGATTTCAATTAATAAAAACTGTGTTTACTGCGGAAAATGCGTAGAGCAATGTCAGTTCGATGCAATCGGAGCTTATGATGATTATTACTACAGCAAAGACACCGATTTGTATTATGCAAGGTCATATCTCTACAAGCAGAGGGAAGGGGATTTGTCCATTTCCTCAACCAAGTGTCAGGCATGTGAAATCTGCGTTAGAAACTGTCCGAGTGACGCTTTGGTATTGAATGACGATAAGGTCGATTTCATTGAAGATAACTGTATTTACTGCAGGACCTGTGAAGCCATTTGTCCTGTGGATTCAATAAGGATTATTAACTTCAGGTGAGCAGATGTTTGAAAAATCATTTATTACGGACTGTGAAGGACCGTTAACGCTTAACGATAACGCATTTGAATTATGCGAGCATTTCATAGAAAACGGGGGCGAACTATTTAAGATTCTCAGTCTGTATGATGACTATCTTGTTGACGTTGTCAAAAAGGACGGCTACAAGGCAGGAAATACATTGAAGTTAATACTGCCGTTTTTCGTTCTTGAAAAGCTTGAAAACAGGGACATGATTGATTTTTCACGCAATAATATTTATGCTGTCAGGGATTCAAAATTCCTGTTAAAATACTTGAAGGAAGCTATGAATACTTACATAGTCAGTACCAGTTATGGCCAATATATTGAAGCTTTGTCCAATTATATGGAATTTCCATTTGAGAATACATATTATACAAAAGTTGATGTAGATGTCCTCTCTTTAAATGATGAGGAAATGCAAAAAGTTGCCCAATTCAAAAATCAGATTCTTGAAAATCCTGAAGATTATGGGCTGTTCGATGAGATATTCTTTGAAGAAATCCCGAAAATGGCCATTTATGAAGAAATCAAAAAAATAGATGTTGTCGGTGGCCTCGGCAAAAAACTGGCAATTGACGACATTATTGAAAAGGATAAAATCGATGTCAATCAGATTTTATATATTGGTGACAGCATAACCGATGTGGAGCCGCTGGAATTTGCCTTTAAGAACAATGGAATATCAATATCATTCAACGGCAACGAATATCCGTTAAAAGTGGCTCAGATAGCTATAGTATCGCCAAGCGCAATAGCAACCGCAGTGATTGCCGATATCTATGCAAATAATGATAAAAATAAAGTCCTGGACTTTATTAACGACTATAACTCAACTGAAAGCATTAATGAACTGTTTGACGGTTATGAAATTAACAGCGAGATAAGGGAAAGGTTCTTTGAGGTCTTTGACGATGATTCCTTCCCGATAATTAAGATTATTGACGAAGAAAACTATGATGAAATACTTAATGAGAGCGTCAAAATGCGAAACGGCATTCGTGGCGATGACATAGGAGGATTAGGATAAGATGAATTATGATAAGGTCGAAGATACATTTTTTGAAGCCTTTGAAGGAAAATACGTAAGGGCTTTAATAACCGGACCGACGGAAAAGATTGTAAAAAGCGCTGCATACGATTCAACTTCCACTCCAAGCGCTGTAATCGGAAGGGTGGAAGGCGGAGTTGAAAGCTTTCTGGATAAGGACAAAACTCCCGACGGCAGATACGGTGCAGTCGTACAATACTGGCTTGGTGACGATGATACGGAAAAGTTTGCATTTGAATTGTCATACCGATTGAGGCAGGACATTCTGGTCAAGCCATTTACGCGTATATTTGACTACTCAGACGTGGATAGCGATGAAAATATTGAAATGATGGACATCGTTGGACATTGCGGTGACGGATGGGAATGGATTGTAGAAGAATACGGCCGCAAAATGATTAATGTGCCAATTGCAGTTCCTGATTTTCAGATCGAAGAAAAATTCAAAATCAATGACGGAATAATGGGCGGAAACTTCTGGTATTTGTGTGAAACTCCCGAAGCAGTATTAACTGCCGGAGACGCAATAATCGATGCGATAATGGAAGTTGAAGGTGCAACGGCTCCATTTGGAGTTTGCTCAGCTGCTTCAAAGCCTGAAACCAATTATCCCGAAATCGGCCCGACCACAAATCATTATTACTGTCCGTCATTGAAGGATCGCCTGAAAGACGAATCCAAGGTTCCCGAAAACGTCAATTACATTCCCGAAATCGTAATTAATGCGATGGATGTCGATTCAATGTTTAAGGCTTTAAAGGCAGGAATTGATGCTGCCATTGATGTTGATGGAGTCATTGGAATATCTGCGGGCAATTTTGGCGGAAAACTTGGAGATAAGATTTATAATTTATTGGATGTACTTAAATAGGGTTTTAATATGGAAATATTGGATGACGATATAAATGCAGAGGTTATAGGATTCGGAGCATTGAACGTGGATAAGCTGTACTCCGTTGGAAACATTGCAGGAGCCGATGAGGAAAGCTTCATCACCTCAAGCAGGGACACTCCCGGAGGATCTGCAGCCAATACTATAATCGGGCTCTCAAGATTGGGCGTATCAACGTCAATCATCGGAAAAATCGCCGAAGACGAGGACGGAGACCTGATAGAATATAACCTGATGTTCAATGAGGTCTTTTCAAATAATCTTATTTACGCTGATAAGGGAAGTACGGGCAAATGCCTGGGATTCGTTGATGAAAACGGCCAGAGATGCCTTTATGTTGACCCTGGAGTTAACGATGAAATTTCAATTGATGAAATCAATCCCTTAAACATAATGAGATGCAGGATAATGCATTACACATCCTTTGTTGGAGATTCATTCAAAACCCAGATAGAACTGCTTGAAAAGCTAAGCGAAGAGACAGTTTTAAGCTTCGATCCGGGAATGCTATATGTCCAGAAGGGTCTTGAAGAGATAAGGCCGATTTTGGACAGGTGTGATATCCTGCTCATAAATGAATCAGAATTAAGATTATTATTCAAGGACTCAGAATCTGGACTTAAGGAACTCGCCGAAAAAGTTCTTGATATGGGAATCACAACGGTTGTCATTAAAAAAGGTTCAGACGGTGTTTTTGCCTGTAATAATGAAGAAGAATGTGATGTCGGGGCATTTGAATGTGATGTCGTTGACACCACCGGCGCTGGCGACAGTTTCAACAGCGGATTTCTATATGCTTTTCTAAACGATTACGGTTTGGAAAAATCATGTAAAATCGGTAATTGGGTAGCCAGCAGAGCTATTGAAGGATTTGGGATGGATAAATTCCCTACATTAAAAGAATTAAAAGAGTTTATTAACAATTAAAGATAAATCTATTAAATGAGAGATTACATAGGTTGGTAATAAAATGAATGTATCGTTTATAAAGCAGATGAAGAATTTGGAAAGGGAAGTTCTTTTGAAATCTGTTGAATTAGATGATGACGGCGACGATTTCCAGTTCGAATTGGACAGTTTCCATGCTGAAGAGGAGATTATAGCCGTTGCACCAAAATGTGTAAGATGCAATACGTGCGTTGGCGAATGTCCTGTTAATGCCATCGGGCCGGCCAACATTTTCAGACTGGCTAAGATTACAGACAAATGTGTGAAATGTGAAATCTGCGTTCAGACATGCCCGGTTTCAGCTATTAAATTAATTAAAAACGTAGTTGATTATGACGGCGAAAGCGAAAACGATTTCATGGAATACAGTCTGTACAATGTCCGCTCCCCTCACAGGGTTGTCAGGATGAAAAGCATTGACATAGATTATACTGCTGACAACAATTGGCAGGATTGTGCGGATTTATGTCCAACGAACGCATTCACTTTAGAATTTAAGGAATATTTTGAGGAGTTAGGCTGTGATACGGGCATTGACTTGGATGAAGATACATTATACCCTTTCATTAACAAGAAATTATGTATCGGATGCGGAGCCTGTGTCGAAATTTCAAAAAGTGAAAATGCAATCACGTTAGACAGAATAATTGGGCCTATAGTTCACGGCAGAAATATTGAAGTTAACCACGACCTGTGCGTTAACTGTTTCCTGTGTGAAGAGAACTGTCCGGTAGAGGCCATAAGGTTAGAAGACGGGGAAGTAGTTTTAGACGATGATAAGTGTATACGCTGTGTGGAGTGTACTAATCATTGTCCAGTTGGAGCACTGAAACGTGTAGAAATTGAATAGGAGGAATTATTTTGAAAGCTAGAGAATTAATGGATAAAGAGTTTGTATACCTGAACTGTGATGACAGTGTCGTGGAAGTTTCCAAAGTAATGGAAGAAATAAGAAGATTTACTTGTCCTGTTGTAAATGAAAACAAGCAATTGGTTGGATGGATCACTTCATTTGACATTACCCGAGGTTTAAGGGAAGGAAATGAGAAAATCAATGAAATAATGAGCTCTTATGAAGATGTTGTCACTATTCATGAAGACCAGCCGGCAAGACTTGCAGTTCTTTTAACCGCAAACAACAAGTTCGTTACTGTCCCAGTCATCAATGACGACAATCAGGTTATAGGAATGATCCGTGCCTGCGATATTGTTGAATTGCTCTCAGAGCTTTATGACATTAAGGTATCAAAATTGTATAAGGCAATGCAGAATCAGCTTAAGGGAGTTACATGGGAAGAGCTTATGGACGCTTCAGCTTTGGTTTCCCAGAAAACCACCGGCGTAAAGATAACTCCTGAAGAATATGAAGCCAATATTATGGACGCAACCTTCGGTGAAGCCATATGGGCGACCGGAGGACTGGAAAAATTCTTTGCGGGTCTGATTTCAGTCGGCGAGCTGGTAATTGCCAGAAGAGTTGGAAAAGCAAGAAGGTAATGGTGATAATATGATAGTTGTTTTGGCAAAGGCAGTGCCTAAGGATGAAGATGCAAAAGTTAAAATAATTGATTTTTCAAAAGATTTAATAGACAACTCAAAAGCCGAAGATGGAAACATTGATTACAACCTGTATGAAAATACTTCCGAAGACTCATTGATGTTTGTCGAACAGTGGGAATCCCTTGAGATTCTCCAAAGGCATATGCAAACCGAACATTTCATTGCTTTCGGTGAAAATATCGGCGATTTGGTCGCTGGTGAACTCGAAATAAATGTTTTCAATTCTGAAAAGTTGGAATTTTAAACATTTTTTTATCTTTATTTGTGCTACTGTAACACAATTGGCAGTGTGCCGCCCTCGTAAGGCGGAGGTTGCGGGTTCAAGTCCCGTCAGTAGCTTACTTTTTTTTATTATTTTTATCTATATGAACTTATTTATACATTAATGATTGTTTAATTTTTATTATGTTTCATCGATATAAAATTGAACAAAGTATTTTCACATCGTTATTTTTATTTTTTATCATTTTTTATCCATATTTTCAAAAATAAACCGAAATATTTATAGGCAATTAATGCAATACTATAATACGATATAAAGTGAATTTTATATCATTATTCTCATTCCATTTTTTAATCTTCAAAATGCCGGTAATATGGAGTAGAATTCCTATCTGTTTTACTCCATTTATCATTTTGATTCTAAATTTCTTTTTAATAAATTTCAATGGCAATATTTATTAATGTGTTTTTTTCAATATCTAATAAGAGGTAAAAAAATGAAATTGGAAGATGCGATTATAATAATATTAATCATTTGTATAATTTTGGCCGCTGGCTTTTATCTTTTGATATCTAAGGCGGATATCTCTGTAACTACTGAAAAGGACACTAACAACACCACTTCCAATGTCACTAAGAGTGTAGTTAATGATACTGCCACATCAAGTGATTCTTCATCATCATCCCAATCAGTTAGTTCCGAAAGTTCTTCTTCCGCCTCATCAGGTGCTGCAGATTCGTCATCGAGTTATGATAGCTCATATAGCTATGATAGTTCTTCACAGGAGAGCAGTTACTCTTCAGATTCGTTCCGACCTGGTCAATCATCAGATGCGGTGAATAATGGGGATTTTAATTAAAATCTTCATTTATATTCTTTTTTTAATGGAAATATGCATTTTCACATGTTTTCGCTGAATACTCCACAATATTGTGATAAATTTATTTAGTAATATTTTCATATTTTATATTAATGAAAATCATTCAAATTATCGCCGAATCTTTCAAGCTGCCTTTTAAAAGGCGTAAACTGTTTTTATTAGCTTTTGTATTGGCATTAGTACTTGAAATGGTTACTCATTATATTTATAAGCTTCCATTAGGCGATTGGACTTTGATGATTGCAGTAATTTACACCATATTTTCTTTAATTATCTTTGGAGTAATTCTCAGTTTAAGCAATGTTGCGATACTCGGAGAAAAATTCCACTTTGACTTTAAAGAACATTTAATAGAGTCGATTAGGGAATACTTCATTACAATGTATTATCTTCTCATTTCATTTTTTATAAGCGGTTTTTTTGTTATTCACTTTAATTTTTACAGTGATTTTTTAAGAATACAATATTTCATTTTACATAGGGATTATGGAAACGCCATTCTCTCCGTGCATCAATTGGTTCATCAGCTTCCTTTATCTATGCAAATCGACTTGCACCAGAAGATTCAATTGAATGTACTGATTGTTCTACTTATTTTAATATTTATTTCTTCCTTGGGATTCATTGGAAAGGTGGTCTCCCTCAAATCTGACGATTTCCTTAAGGCTTTTGATTTAAGGGTTATCTTTTCAATCATTAAGGAAATAGGTATTTTAAGATATCTTGAATTTCTTTTGATAATTGCTTTTATTGCAGTAATCGTGGTAAATATACTAGTTTCTCTGGAAAGTTCGTATATTGAAAGTTTCGTTTCGGCATTTCTTGAAGTATTTGTATTGTTTATTATAATTAATGCATTTTATCGGATTATTGACAGTCATATAAGTGATGAAAAGTTCTGATTGTTAACTCATTTTAAAAGCTTACAAGTTCAGTTATTATCCTGCTTTTTTCAATGAAAAATAAAAATCTTTTTATTATACTTTAAATAAAATATTATTATCTATGGAGGATTCTAAATGAATAAAAGTGATTTGGAAAGAGATTATTATATGCTCAAGGGACCACTTGCAAAGAAAGGTTATGACTGGTGGTGGCATTCCTTAACGGCTTATAATAAGGAAACGGGTGAAGCGAAGCCTTTTTTCATTGAATATTTCGTGTGTAACCCTGCATTAGCTGAAGATGAACCTACATTAGGTCAGGACCCTGAAAATCAAAAATTGGGTAAAAAACCGTCTTATTTCCTGATGAAGGTAGGAACTTGGGGTAAGGATGCAAAGCAGATTCATAATTTTTACTCAATGAAAGATTTCCAATGTCCGGATAATGAATTGGACATCCGTGTGGGAGACTGCTCACTGACGGAAACCCATATGTCCGGATCATGTACCGTAACGCCGGAAGAAGCCGAAAATCATCCTGAATACATGTGTGATGCTGGAGATATGAGATGGGATTTGGATATTGACAAGCAAATCACTTTCAATGTCGGTTACGGCGCAAGCGGACTATTTAGAAAACTGAACTCATTTGAAATGTTTTGGCATGCTGAAGGAATTAAAACACAATACAGCGGTTCAATTTGGCTTGACGGTGTTGAATATGAAGTAATTCCTGAAAAGTCATATGGTTATGCCGATAAAAACTGGGGCGGAGACTTTACCTCACCGTGGCTCTGGATTTCCTCATGCAACCTGACCAGCCTCAAAACAGGTAAAAAATTAAATAATTCAGCATTTGAAGCAGGAGGAGGAAGGCCAAAGGCGTTTGGTATTTCCATTCCGCGTAAATTGCTAATCGGTTTTTATTATGAGGGAACGATGTATGAATACAACTTCGCAAGGTTTTGGAATATGGTTAAAATCGACTTTGACTTTGAAGAGGGCGATGAGGTTCATACATGGCACGTAAACGCTTCAAACAAGAATTCACGTATGGAAATGGTTCTTTACTGCAAACGTGAAGATATGCTCTTTATTAATTATGAAGCTCCAAACGGCAAAAAACTCCACAACCGCTTATGGAACGGCGGAAACGGATGGGGCGAAATCAAGTTATACAAAAAGGACGGCACGTTAATTGACCATGTAAAAATGGAAAATGCTGGCTGTGAATACGGGGAGTATGATAAAGAATGATCTGGTCCGATATATTAGCGTTAATTGTCGTATACATTTATGTTGCAGCCATTTTCGTAATAGCCGAAATGGTTTTAAAGACAAGGCCTGAAGTTTCACGTAAGTTTCTCCACATCATGGTAGGTAACATGATATTTGCCATGCCGTTTTTCTCAGATCCGTGGGTAATGGTATGGTTTTTAACGCTTCCGATTACGATTGTGCTGTTCTTCCTGACGGAATACTCACCGATTAAAATCGAAAACAGTGTTACCGAATCCGGCCACGCACTGGGACTGTTCTTTTATGCAGGTATCTGGACAGTACTGATAGCTGTTTTCACCAATTACTTATGGATTGTTGCATTGGCAATCGTACCTATGGTATACGGTGACGGATTTGCCGCATTAATCGGTCAAAAGTTCGGTAAGGTCAAATATAAGGTATTTGGCGGTGAGAAATCCCTTGAAGGATCACTTACGATGTTTGTAATCACGACCGTAATGAGCGTATTCGTATGGATGGTTTTCTCATCAATAGGCTATCCGATGCCTCAGTTCAATCTGGTTGCCATTTTAGGAATATCTGCTGTTGCAACCGTTTGTGAAGCTTTAAGTTATGGAGGAATCGACAACTTGACGGTTCCTGCACTGACTGCAATCTTATATTATCTGGTAACTATTACAATCTAGTTACCTTTCACTTTCTATTTTTTGCATTTTAGCAAGACATTTTTGCATCTTATACACCTCGCCAAATAGCCATTTATATGGTCTTCAACTATGTTATATTATCGAATAGTTATTTGGTGATACAAATGGATTTAAGAAAAGAAGCTGAAAGAAGAGTTGATGCAAAAATTGAATTTCAAGAAAATCTATATAAGTATTTGATTGTAAATGTAATATTAGCAATAATATGCGTATTGTTTTTACATAGTTTCTGGTTATTGTTCTTTGTAATGTTTTTCTGGGGAATTGGTCTTTTGGATAAGTTTTTCAAGGCATATTCCTTAAGGGGTATCCTTGATAGGGAAAGCATGATAGAAAAAGAAATTTCAAGAATGGGTGATTAGATGAGTGATGTAAGATCAAGAGCAGAAAAACGTGTTGACAATAAAATCAGATTTTATATAAATTTCAGTGCGTATATTGTCGTAAATGCAATGTTATTTGTTCTGAACTGGTATTTTACCCCCGAATTCTGGTGGGTTGCATTTCCCGCATTATTCTGGGGAATCGGAGTACTTAAAGACTTTTTAATTGCATTTGTATTTATAAGTAAATTTGACAGTGAAAGTTACAGGGAACAAAAAATTCAGGAAGAAATGGGAAAACTGAGGAACTAGAATCATGAAGGTAAATCTATTCGTATCAAAAGACATCAAGGAAGCTCATGCTGACATTCACACAAATGAGCTGACCGATAATATTACAAAGGCAATAGCTATTCTTGAGAGTGATGATTCAAATGACATGCTGGCCGTCAAGAACGGTTCGGACATTGCCCTTTTGGAATTGGGCGATATTTACATGTTCAGGGTTGAAGACAAGCAGGTAAAGGTATACACTGAAAATTCGGATTATCTGATTAAAAAGCCCCTGTATCAAGTGGAAGAGGATTTGGATCAGTCATTTGTCAGAATTTCAAAAACGACCATCGTTAATTTGAAAAAAATTCAGCGGGTTGCCCCTTCACTTAAGGGAATGATGTTTATAGAGCTTAAAAACGGCTTGAAGGATAATATTTCAAGAAAATATCTGCCGGAGTTTAAGGAGGCTTTGGGATTGTAGGTGATTATTATGGAATTTACTCGAATAATTAAATCTTTATCAATGGGTGCTTTTGTCGGCTGTTTTATTGGATTGCTTGTTGCAGTTTTCATTTCACTTCAGGTAGGTCCTCAAAACATAAGATTTTCAGGAACGGACATAATCAATCTCTTTTTCGGATGTATTGTTGCAGGATGGGGATTTTCCCTCAGCGGATTGATATATGAAAAAGAGGATCTGGCGCTGCCGTTTCAGGTAATATTTCAGCTGGGAATTGGAATGGTTGTCTTATTGTTAGTAGCAATTTATTTAAAATGGATGCCGATTGATATGGGAATCGGACCGGTTATTACGTGGATTTTAATCGCATGTGTTTTTGCAGCGATTTTCTGGCTTGGTTTCTATGTTTATTACTATTTGCTTGCCCGTGACATTAATCAAAAATTAGCTTAGAGATTATTTGGGGGGTTAACCCCAAATCTCTTTATATATATACAAACGGGTGAGTAATATGAATTTTTAGAAAAAATTCATCAAACTATAACTATAGTTATTATTATTCACAAATAAAACTATTGTTATATTTTATATTTATAGCTTATGTTTAAAATTCGAAACCGCATTCGCTGCAGGTTTTAGTCTGAAAGTGGATCACGCCGCCGCAGTCGGGACACGTCCACTTTTGTCTGTCCTGAGCCATCATCTTTCCAATGCCTGTTGTTTTAATCCTTTTGGCACTGTCTAAAGTGTTCAAATCATATCTTTTAACATATTTTTTTGAATGCTTTTTTAGTAATGGGCATGCAAACTCGCTGCATCGTCCGCAGTAGCTGAAGTTTTTCGTGTCAAAGCAGGCTTTAATCTTGCATTTGAGGCTGGCCTTGCTTTTGCCGTCATCGCCGATTAGACAGCCGACGCATGGATTTTGATATCTCTCGCAGCTGATGCAGTTTACTCCGCAGGGAGCGAATAATTTGGAATCGATAGTATCTGGCATTTTCATAATCTGTCACTCACTAGAAAGTATTATATTGCTTTGAAAATAAATATTTTGTTGTAAAAACCGGATTGATTTTAATGAGTGAGTCTGAAATTAAAGAACTGAAAGAGCAATTGATGCATTTGATTTTTGAATATGATGATTTGGTCAGTCACGTTTGTCCAGATATTGAAGTAAGATACGTTTTGGAATTCGGAATGGATGAATATGAATTGTATGAAATCGAGCTTGAAATCGAGAAGCTTGAAAGGAAACTGGAGCTGATTGAAGCTGAAAGCAATGTTGATTTGAATAAAATCGATAAAAAACTGGATAAGGAGTTTGAAGAATCCGAAAGACAGCTTAAAGCACAGATTAATGAGATCAATTACCTGAAAGGAAATGAGCTTAAAAGATTATCTCCTGAGGACTTACAAAAGCTTAGGCAAACATATCTGATGCTTATTGAAAAACTGCATCCTGATTTAAATCCAAATCAAAACTTTTTGGACTTATCATTATTTATTAAGGCTGAAAATTCATTTAAAACTGATGATTTGGAGGCATTGGAATCCGTAACAAGAATCTTGCCTGAGGAGGATAATCAGGAAATGCCCGAAATCGAAGATTTAAAAGGTTCAATTCTGGAATTTGAAGGTAAAATCTATTTGGTTGAAAATGAATATCCCTATAACAAAAAGGAGCTTCTGGACGATGAAGATTGTGGAAATGAATATAGGGAAATGCTTTCAGAGCTTGTCGATGACAGAAAGGAAGAGTTGAAAAGGCTTGAAAACAAAATTGATGAACGTTTGAAAAATCAGAAAAAATCACTTTAAAAACATTAACTTTATATGTATTTAAAATAATATATTTTATTACTGTTAATTTTTGGCAGTTTACTTTTTTGGGATATGTTCCCATTGGATGTGGCTTTTATAGCTGAACAAAAAAAGGTGAAATTTATGTATAAATATATTAGAGAAGCTTGGAAAAACCCAGATGAGTCCTACGTACGTGAACTCATGTGGCAAAGAGCTCCAAAATGGAGACGTCAAAAAGTAGTACAAAGAATTGACAGACCTACCAGATTAGACAGAGCTAGAAGCTTAGGTTACAGAGCTAAAAAAGGTTTCGTTTTAGTAAGAACCAGAGTAAGACGTGGTGGAAGAAGAAAATCACGTTTCAAAGGCGGTCGTAAACCTAAGAGAATGGGTGTTAACAAAATTACTCAAGCTAAATCAATTCAAAGAATTGCTGAAGAAAGAGTAGGTAAGAAATACCCTAACTTAGAAGTCCTAAATTCATACTGGGTATGGTCTGACGGTAAATACAAATACTACGAAGTTATTTTAGTAGATCCACAAAGTCCTTCTATCATTAACGATAAGAAAATCAATTGGATTTGTTCCAAAAAACACACTAACAGAGCTTTAAGAGGCTTAACCAGTGCTGGTAACAAAGGACGTGGAATAAAATCTAAAGGAAAAGGTAGTGAACAAGCTAGAAGAAGAGATTTATAATCTCCTCTTTTTTACTACTCTTTTTTTGATATTTATGATACATAACATTAAATTTAGGGTCTTTGTTTATGAAAACGAAGATATTGATGAACTGTCACAAGCTATTTTGAATATCCTGCCTGAAGCCGAAATCGATGCCGAGGAAGCTGAAGGATTAATGGAAGACAGGATAATAATCTTATCAGGTGTCGTTTCAAAGAAAAGATACACCAAGACTTTTTTTAACTTGCTTTTGGATTCCGTCGATTTGGATAAATTGAATGATGATTTGGAGCGAAAAATCGATGAAAAGGGAAACTGGTTTTTAAGATTCGATAAATCAGATGCAATTGATGAAAAACTGACGGTTAAGGATTCGGGAGATTCCATCCATCTTAAAATCAAAATTGCAGCATATCCTGCCAAAAAAGAGATTGCGATCGAAAAGGTCCGCGAAGCCATCACAAATCACACATAATATTCTTGCATAAACGATTAATTAAACTACATTACTGTTGTTAATCATTTATTTTTATAAACTGTTTTTTTAATTTAATTAATTCTCATTGATATTATTCATATAATCTTTAGACATATGTAGATGTATCAGTCAATTTTTTTAATTAACTTCGCAGGAACTCCTCCGACAACTGATTTTTCATCAACGTCTTTAGTTACGACAGCCCCTGCAGCGATAATGGCTCCGTCTCCAATCGTTACTCCCGGCAAAACCGTGGCGTTTGAACCGATCCAGACGTCATTTCCTATTCTTATCGGTGAAGGGCACAGATTACCTCTTTTTTTAGGGTCTTCCTCATGGTTCAGGGTGGCCAGCACAACGTTATGTCCGATCAGCACGTTATCGCCGATATAGATTCCGCCCTGATCTTGAAACTTGCAGTCGCTGTTGATGAAAACGTTCTTTCCCAGATGTATGTTCTTGCCGAAATCAGTATAGAACGGCGGAAAAACCCTGAACAGATCATCGACTTTTTTACCGATTAGCTTTGAAAAGATTTCCCTTATTTCATCAAGGTCATGGTAGCTGTAATTCAGCTCACAGGTAATTTTTTGGGCTTCCGTTGCATAATAATTGCAGGCTTCTGTTGCTTCCTCGTCCATTGTCAACGTTTTTTCCTTGTTGAAAAATTCCAATAGTTCTTCTAGTTCTAACATGATTGATGTTTTGTTGAATATTGAATATAACTATTTCACATTGCTTAAAAATGAATAATTTTAAGTAAAATATTCAAAACATTTATATTGTTCATTAAATATATCTAAAATCAAGGATATGTATAATCATTATTGATAAATTTTGTATTTCAATGAAAATATTCATTTCAATGGAGGTAAAAAATGTTGAATAGAAAAATAATGGTTGCATTAATCATTTTAGTCTCATATCCTCAATCAGTGCGCAGAATGTGACTTCGGACGTTAACGAGTCAGACATGCATTACGGATTTTGCGTTTTGGCTGAAGATATGGACAAAGTAAATTTCAAGAACCTGTCAAATCATGGAGTAACTGATCTGTTTTTGGATTATCGCTGCCTTAACACGCACGACAAGGCTCAGGTTGAAACATGGATTCAAGATGCAAAAAAGGAAGGAATTTCAGTCCACATATTGGCGCAGATTTTCAATGACGATGAAAAATGGTATAATCCAACCAATCAAAGTTTCGCTGATGCAAAAATTAAAGAACTAAAGGAATATGCAGGTTTAAAGGACCTTGCAGGCATACATATGAATTATGTTAGGTATGATGGTGCATCGGCCGCTGAAAATGACAATTGCACTCAGGCTGTTTCGGATTTTGTGGTGAATGCAACAGGTGAACTTAGAAAGGACAATCCGAATTTGATTCTATCCTCTGACGTTATGCCTGAATATGATCAACTGAAAAAGAAATACTGTACGGATTACTCTGTAATCAGCAAGCACTTCGATTTTGTTATTCCGTTGACTTACTTCGGCAATAACAATGAAAACGATACGTTCATACAGGATAGCATTAATTCTCTTAGGAATCATTCGCAGGGTGCCAAAATATGGGCAAATGTGCAGACTTTCAACAATTCAACTCAAACGCCGATTCCTTTAAGTGAGATGAATCTTAAAATCCAGAACATATCAAAGGCGAATCCGGACGGAATATTCTTTTTCAGATACGGATTGAGTGAAGACATCGACTTTAATAATTTGCATGTCAAGTAATTCGAATATATATGATGATTAAGGCTTTGAGGTGTATTTTTACTTTCAATTGCACTTCAGAGCCATTTTTTTTTAGAAATGCTTGGATGCATTTGTCTGATTGAAAAATATGGTTATTCTTGCGGGTAATGGTAAAATATCAAGATTTTATCTAGAGTTTTCCTTAATTAATTATAAATAACTTAAAAATAAAAAATTAATTAAATAATTGAGAGACAGTTAAAAATATGCTCGTAATGCTTGCGTTTCTCTATGATTATTAATAACTGATTGAAGGTTATTTTCATGAATAACGATAAAATATCTGATTATACTACGTTTCCAAGAACTTTTGAGAACTATAAATGGTACAAGCCGATACTTGTTTTGATAGTGAGTCTTGTACTGATTGCAATATTTGAAGTACTGGTAGTCGGGTTTTTTTACATATTGTTTGGGTTTGATTTTTTAAAGTCCGTTTTAAGTGGAGGATATGAAGCATTATCATCTCCGATGGCGATATTATTCGCAGATTTGATTATTATTGTATTTATACCGACATTATATCTTGCATCAAGGATTGTTAAGGACAGGCCGTTTTCTTCCTATTCCTCTTCACGTGGAGGATGGAATTTCAAACTCTATTTCAAGGCATTGGTAATTCCGTTAATCATGTACATAATCTATGGAGTTGCAGATGCTACCATTAACGGATCACCGGGCACGCCTAATTTCTCAATAGCATTTCTTTTGGTAATATTGATTTCTGTACCTCTCCAAAGTATTGCGGAAGAATATGCATACCGCGGATTTTTAATGCAGACATTCGGGTCATGGTTTAAAATACCCGTTTTGGCGATTGTCATTCAGGCAATATTATTTGCATTAAGCCATGGATATAACAGCTTAGGACTCATTGAAACACTGGTTTCAGGTCTTGGTTTGGGATTTTTGGCCTGGAAAACAAATGGTATAGAAGTAAGCTCAGCCATTCATTCTGCGAATAATTTTTCTGTTGGGCTCTTCGTAATGCTTGGAATGCACGCATCAAGTTCCTCTCCGCAATTTTGGGATGTTGTCTCATCATGTGTTTTCTTAGCAATTCTATACATCATAATGTATTTCATCGGCAAGAAAACCAACTGGTTTGGTGAAATCCCTGAAAACTCTTAAAATATGGGATTATTCAATAATGGATAATCTTTATATTATAATTTATCAGATTAAACGGAAAAAATAGCTAGATTCTTTAAAAGAAAAGTTTTGCAAAAGTAAAAAAACGGGCCCGACGGGAATTGAACCCGCGACAACAAGGTTAAGAGCCAAGCGCTCTGCCAGACTGAGCTACGGGCCCCGTTGAAAAAATCTTTTCAAAAATACAATATTAATATTAGTCATTTACTATATTTAACTATTTTGTTTTCACGTAATTTCTTTGTCTTGATTGGGCGAAACATAATCAGTTTATAGCTTATTCAATCAAAACAAATGTTCGAAAATCATTATTAAAGAATTTCTAGTGAAAAAATAAGGAAATAGTCCTATCCGGAGTCGAACCGGAGTCACAAGTTCCAGAGACTCGTATGATTGCCATTACACCATAGGACTATAAATGTTGGAATCCGATTTATAAAAAAATTATCATAAATTGGAATTCTATTAATTGTATATCCGTTCATAGATATAAAATTTTCCTTTTTCAATTGCATATTTCACGTTTCACCAGCATATAATATCTTCAATAAAAATAATCTTTTCATAAAATTCGACATATCACTTCAAATCAGCTTTAAATTCATGAATTTTAGAAAGGGGTTCTTTATTAAGTAAAGTATGGCATATAGAATTCACCATTTCAATGATTTAATCAAATGCCTTACAAATAAGAAATTTAAAACACTTGCAATTGATTTTCCAACAGTCAAACCTGCCCAAACACCGATTAAACCCCAACCCAGCAATATTCCAAATACATATATAAATACATTTGTACATATTATTTCACGTATTATTGTCCAGGCCAAACTTGTTGTTCCTTTCCCAATTCCCTGATAAAAATAACTTGATGCTAATCCGATACTTATAAACGGCAGACATAAAGTCCCGATTTGAAGAAAACCTGCAATTCCTCCAATTAAATTTGAAGTTTCAGGAGTGAATGCAAGTATGCTTGCCAGTGGATTGGCAAATAAAATAAAAATAATTAAAAATAATGTTGCCAAGATCATGGACATTTTTGATCCGTAAATATGGCTTCTTGATAGATAGTCCTCATTTTTGGCACCGAAAGCGCTTCCGGAAACTGTAGTGACTGTTGCGCCTATAGCATTTATCGGTAATGTCGCAAAGGTATATAATCTTTGAGCTGATGAAAATACAGCAACCCCATAATCACCACCAATCATTGAAATAAATATTAAATACATGCTTAAAGCAATATTTTGTATAATCATTTCCATTGATGAAGGAATAGCGACCTTTAAAATGTCAAAAGATATTTCAGAGTCAAATTTAAAATTTTTAAAGTTAACATCAACATAGGTATCTTTCTTAATGAAAATCCAGTATATCATGACAATTAATGCAATAAAACAACTGAACACCGTTGCTATCGATGCGCCTGCAGAACCAAGATTCAGGGTATAGATGAAAATCGGATCAAGTATTGTATTCAGTATTACGGCAAAACCAATGCCATACATTGGTCTTTTCATGTCTCCCTCGCCCCGAAGTATTCCAGTCAAACCAATCGTAAATACCAGTACTGTCAGACCTAAGAATAATGGGGTTCCATATTTTAGGCCTTCATTTAAAGATGCGCCGCTTGCACCTAAAAGAATCAGCAAGGGTTTTTGTAAGAAAAACAATAATAATGTTAAAATTATTGACACTATTATTAAAATTAAAATTGAATGCATTGCCGACATATTTGCGCCATTATGGTCCTTTGCACCTATAAAACGACTGATGCTGCTTGCTACACCAGTACTGAGACCCAGACTTATCCCAAGTAAAATCATGTAAAAAGGATTAAGAAAACCAATGCCTGCAATTGCTGCTTGTCCCAGACCAACAACCCATATGCCATCAACAAGATAATAACCTGCAACGAAAAGCATTGCAAGCATCGTTGGCACAGATAACTTTTTAATGGCCTTTTCCGGTTCGCCTCTAATTAAATCAATATTTTCGTTGGTTTGCGCATTATTTTCCATAAATTATCTCCAGATTAAGTCAAAATAAGTCATCTTTGGACATAGTTATTTTCTTCATTTAATTGAGTTTAAATTCGAAGTTGTGTCTCCATTAATGATTTTTGATAAAACTGATATATATGTATCTTTGAAATCATTAATCATTTTATCGGAATATTTGTTTGAATTTGTAAATACTAAGCTGTAATCGTCACCGTTTTGATAAACCTGAACTAAAAATTCTGTTAAAGAATCTTGGAAGTTATTAAGGACTTTATTAAAAATTTCTTGAGATTCAGCATTATCAAAAGTATTAAAGTCATCTGCAATCCAATTAGGTACAAACTGGAATAGTATATGGACCTCGAAATTATATTTCTGATAAAGCAATAATATTGGATAATAACTGTGCCTTAATACTCCATAAACGGTATTGGCCATATTTTCCATAAATGAGCTGATGCTTTGATTTTTACATTTTGCTACTATCGGCATTACATTTGAGGTCATGCCAATGAAATTTTCACTGAATCTGTCACGCCCGTTTTCAATTATTGTAAATAAAACCTTATCTCTATCTGCAAATTGGGACAATGTATATGCAAATACGCTGGTGAAAAATACATTTTCACTTATTCCTGCATTATTTAAAAAGGATTTGAATGCAACTTTGTCAAATTCCAAATCATAAAGTGATGTGCTGTATCCTTCAGATGAACTGTCCCCACTTAAGACACCCACATCATCAATATCCGATAACATAGGCTCATAAAATTCGCCTGCCTCATCGAACTTTTCGGTATTTTTTATTTGATGAGTGAAGGCGGATGTTTTTAGGAATGTATCCTCATAATTAACCTCGCCTCCATCAAGAAGAGTCCTGAATTCATTCTGGAATACGCCTGCGGAAGTCGCATCAAAAATGATGTGGTGGATCCAATAAATCAAGTAATATGATTCTTCAGATTCAACAATCAGGAACTTGGACAAATAATTATATAAATCAAAACTTTCGTCAAAGAAATCTAGAATAACTTTCTCATTCACATTCCCTTCCACAAAAACCGGAGGTTTTGCGCCTTTTACCAAATACGGATATTCTCCCTTAAACAGCCGGATAGTGGTTCTAAGCATTTTATAAAGTCCGCCAGCATCCAATCCATATGCCTTAATCAGATTCATTATTTCCTTTATTCCGAATTTTCTGGCTGTAGACATTAAATCTTTAAGCAAATCCAAATTGCTCATGTCAGTATTATCATTTACTTCATATTCTTCACTTAAGTGCATGCTTAAAATCGGATGGGCATCCAATAGCTTATCCAATGATTCAAGTATATTTTCAAGACTGTATTCCTTAGGGATAGAAATATAACCTGGAATATGATAGGCATTCTTTTTATTATAAACATTTACATCTGCAAACACATTAATCTGTGCTGAATTCAATGGACATCCGCTTTCCAATGAATAAATGTCCAAATCAAAAGAATAATCGGACATGTTTTTTGCAATTGCTTCGGGAGTTCGGAAAGTGAAAATATCTGCCATGGTCACGTCATGGGATGTTATATAAGACAGCAATCTGATTGCAGTAAGTGAATCTCCACCTAAACGTATGAAATCATCATGTATGCTGACTTTTTCCAGATTCAATGCCTTTTCGAATGCTTCAACAATTTCTTTTTCATTTTCATTTCTTGGAGCAACATATTCCGCATGCAAACTAGTTTTATCTACATCAGGCAAAGCACGCTTATCGACTTTACCATTGACATTCAATGGGATTTCGTCTAGTTTCACTACATATGATGGAACCATGTATTCTGGTTTGTGTTTTAAGACATATTCACGAACATAATCAACTAAATCCTCTTTTAAATCTTTAGATAAAGTAACATAGGCTACTAGTTCATTGTTTGTGTTGTTTTTGGTAATTTGGACTGTCACGTCATCAATGTTGTCCATATTTCTTATTACTGATTCGACTTCAGTGAGTTCTACACGATTTCCTCTTATTTTTACCTGACCATCACGACGGCCGATAATGCCGTAACTTCCATCTGGAAGCAGTCTTGCCACATCGCCTGTGCAATATAATCCACCATATTCTTCATTGTTTTCAAATGGATTACTCATAAATGCTTTAGAGGTTTCTTCTGGTCTATTTAAGTAACCGTCAGCTAGTTGAATGCCCGACAGATATAATTCTCCGACTGCTCCAATCGGCACTCGTCTAAATTCTTTATCCAATATGTATGCTTTTGTATTGTTTTGTACATACCCCACACTGCTGTAATCGATTTTGTTTGCTGTATCTGCACTGATTACATATACGCAGGCTTCGGTTGGTCCATATGCATCCACAATCCGGTAATTTCTGATTTCATCTATTTGCCCTAATTTTTCTCCCCCGGCAACAAGTACTTTCAGGGATGTTTTCTCAATTTGCTTTATAAATAGTTTGG
>NZ_FMXB01000005.1:0-23288 GCF_900103415.1 Methanobrevibacter millerae | reverse complement strand
ATTGCTGCCATCGCAACATCAAAACCTATGGAAGCGAATAAGCCATAAACATCCTCAGGGAGAATGTCCAAATCACTAACATGGAAATCTATGAAGTTAACTAATGATTTTCTGGTGATTTTTACACCTTTAGGAATGCCGGTACTACCGCTTGTGTATAATATGCAGGCCAAATCGCCGTAAGTATTATCCAGTTTATTTAAAGTTTTGATTTCACCGTTGATGATGTCTGATATGTTTAGAATAATACGGTCTTTGGCCAGATTGTGTCCACGTTCATAGGTTTCATCGTTGACAATGAGAACCTTGGAGTCTGTATCTTTTATCATGAACTCCACACGTTCATTAGGATGGGTATCATCCAATGGAACATAGATTCCAGCTATTGATAGGACTCCCAAGGTGCAGAACATATACAGTTCGCTGCGCGGAACCAAAAAGCTGACCTTGTCTTGGGGTTCAACGCCTAAATCAATGAGTCTTCTTCCAATTGCATCTGCAATATATGCTCCTTCAGCATAAGTGTAGGAAAGGTCATTGAACTCAACCAATTTGTTTTCAGGATGATTAGACAGATTATAATTAAAGGCATCTAAAATATCTTCATAATCCAAATCATGCTCTGTCTGGTTATAGCTGTCTAGAAGGACAATGTCTTCATTTGCAGTATAGTTGATTTCTTCTAATTTATCAACAGAAATTATTTGTTCTAATATTAACTTGTATGATTTAACAAATTGTTTAGCAGTATTTTGGCTAAATTTATCCAAATGGCTTACGCTAACAACAAAACCATCTTCTAAATCGTTAACAACACATAAGAAATCGCTGACTTCATCTGCATCATCTCTAAATACTATTTCATCACCAATCTCAAATTCATTTAAATCATGATTATACTCGAAAATAACATTATTGTTTAAATCAAACTCTTTTGCAAGCAATCTAAATGGATAGATACTGTTGGTCATTGATTTTAGGATTAAATCAGAAGTATAATCTACATAATCTGCAACGGATCTATTTTCACAGTCAACAATAACTGGAATTGTTCTGATAAACATTCCCCAAGCATCCTGCAGGTAATCTTCATGACGCCCATGTTCAGTAAAGTTATAATAAACTTTATCGCAGCCTATGAAACGTGAATATGTGTATGCAAATACAGCATTCAATAAACTGCTAACAGTAATATTATTTTTCTTAGTGAACGATTCAACATTTTCACGAACGCCTCTGATAGGAAGGCCGACACTACCAATTTTTCCATCAACATCTCTTAAAAGGTATTGGACTTTATCAATATCTGCGAAATTATCCTGGAAGAATTTTTGGGCAGATTCATATTTGTTGTCATATTGTACTTCAAATGAATCACGACTAGCGTAAACAAAGCCCAGATCAATTTCATCATCTAATTTACCCATTAAGGCCTGTTCTAATCCTTTATTGATAAGTGTGGCAGTAGTTGCATCACTAATGATGTGATGCACATTATAGATTATGGACTTGCCGGCTTCGCTATCCACAATTATAAAAGCAGCTAAAGACTTATCCAAATCAAATGGCTTTATGAAATCGGAATAATTTTCATCATTAACTACTTCAATAGATGGATAACTATCACAAATTAAAAGAGGCATATTTGCAGTATCTAAAACACGTCCTTTTAAGATAGGATGTTTTTTGATTAAAGCATGAATTGCATCTTCAATTTCGCCGATTGTATAGCTAGAATCACAATCAAATATTCTAGGGTTTGAATAAGCCAAACCTTTTTTATGAACTTTTTCGTCTAGATAGATACCTAATTGGGGTTCAGATAAACAACAAACAATGTCATTATCTTTGAATTTATAATTACCAATGAATTCAAGTTCAAATTTGATATTCTCAATGAATTTGTTGAATTTATCGCCAATATAGGTATTCTCCGCATATTGTCCATTAATTCTATATGAATTTCCATCACGAAAAACATTGAGAGAAATGCCATAGGTTTCTAAACTCTGTTTATAAATGTCTGTTTCCTCACTGTCCAATAATGAGTCTGGAATAATTGACTCAAACAATTCATTTTTAAATGAAAATTCACTGCTTAAGAAATTGAAAGTGACTGGACAGTGTTTGAATTCCAATTCTTTTGTTGTATAGATTAATGAATAATAATTCAAACCCAAATTATTGGCTTCGTTAAATGCAGATTTAATATTATACACATCATTCATTAAAGAAACATCATCATAATCATTGTTTACATCGACTAATATCGGATATTGGCTAGTGAACCAGCCGACTGTTCTGTTAAGCTTTGCAATGCTTTCATCACGACCATAGGTCTCACGCTTGAATATCACGTCTTTGCCATAGGTCTTATTATATGCTCTTGCAATTGCTAAGGCCAAATATTCCTCTTCAGACAACATCAAAAGATTATTAATATCATAATTTACATCAACATCAAAGAAGAATGGATTTGCATTGCCCTTAATAGATGAATCATCCAATAAATCATTAATTTTAGTCCAATATCGTTTTTCCTCAGGTGAAATGTCATTGACCAGATTTTTAATGTCTTCCACCCAATTTTTGTATGGATATGGTCTTTGAAGCTCTATTTCTTTTCCTGCTTTTAGATTGTTGTAGATATTGGTTAAATCTGTGATTAAAATATCCCAGCTTACACCGTCTATAATCAAATGATGAATGATAAACATAAGATATGATGTGCTTTTGTGATGAATCAAATTAATTTCAATTAAGTTGCTTTCTACATCTAAAGAATTAAGTGATTTTATAAATATGTCTTTTATTGACTCTTCAAAGTCATTTGAAATGTTATATTCATTTATTTCACAAATCTTGGTATTGACAGGCAATATCTCTTGAATTACATCTCCATTCTCACCTAAACTGTAATCTGCACGAAGCATATCATGAACATTGCATAACTCATTGAAGGACTCCTGTAGAGTGTCTATGTCTAATTTTTCATTGGATTTTAAAATGTAATATTGTGAGAACTTATCTGAAGTGACTTGATCAAAGAAATATTCCTGGATTGGAAGTAAATCTACAGTACCCTCTACTGCATCATATGAAATACTTTCCACGATTTGGACATTTTGTGCAATCAGACTTGGGGTTTTATAGTTCAATATGTCTCTAGCTGTGCAGGAGATATCATTTTTCTCCAAGATTGATATAACGCGAATAGCAGTGATGGAATCTCCACCCAAACGAACAAAATCATCATTTATACCAATGTCCTTTTGATTAAATACATATTCGAAAGCCTCGGTAATATGCTTTTCAGTTTCATTTGTCGGGGCAACGTATTCATCATGCAAACTTTCCAAATCAACTTCCGGCAATGCAGACCTGTTGACTTTACCGTTAACATTTAAAGGAATTTCATCCAATTCCATTACAAATGAAGGAACCATATATTCGGGTTTGTATTTAGTTACATAATCACAAACGGAATCTTTAACGTCGTCAATTTCATGTGATAGAACTACATATGCGACCAATTCATTGCTGGAATTCTTTTTAATGGCTTGAACTGTAACATCACTAACATAATCCAATTGCCTAATTACATTTTCAACTTCAGAAAGTTCAACACGGTTCCCTCTTATTTTCACCTGTCCGTCATGTCGGCCTTTGATAGCTAAAGATCCATCAGGTAATATTCTCACCATGTCTCCGGTTCGATACAAAGTATTATACTCTTCTTCCTCATCAAAAGGATTTTCAACAAATGATTTGTTTGTTTCTTCTTCACGGTTCAAGTATCCATCAGCAATCTGATAACCTGCCAGGTATAATTCACCTACGGCACCACAAGGTACACGTCTTTTCTCTTCATCCAAAATATAAGCTTTGGAATTGTAATTTAATTTACCTACAGAAGAGTAATCAATTTTATCTGAATTATTTATTGAAGATATAAAGTTATTTCCCTCAGTTGGACCATATTCATCCACCAATTGATAGTTTTCAGGACTTTCGAATTCTCCAAGTTTTTCTCCGCCAACAAACAGATAATCCAGTGATGAATCATCCACAGTCTGCATAAATAACTTTCCAACAGGAGTAGTAATGATTGTATGTGTAACATTCTGTTCAATGAAATAGTCATTGAGCTTATGCATGTTGTATCTGATTTCTTCCGGAACTACAGATAAGCAGGCTCCGGAGTAAATGGCCTTGAATATTGACATTACTCCAGCATCAAAACCAATCGAAGCATACAATCCATAAACATCATCACTATCCAATCCGAATGTTTCGCCATAGTAAGTTGCCACGTTAAGAATAGCTCTGCGAGTAATTTTTACACCTTTAGGAACTCCGGTAGTACCGCTGGTATATAGGATGGAAGCAATATCCTCATAAACCACAGGTAAAGAGGATAAAGATTTTATATCTTCCTTAAGGATGTCAGAGATGTTTAAAATGGCAATGCCGTCAGACAACTCTTTTGCGCGGTCATAAGTTTCATCACTGGCAATAATCGCCCTTGAATCAGTATCTTTTATCATGAAACTGATACGTTCATCTGGTAAAGTATCATCTAAAGGAACATAAATGCCTCCTGCGGACATGATGCCTAAAATACAGAACATGTACAGTTCAGAGCGAGGAACTAAAAATCCAACGCAGTCTTGAGGTTGAACACCAAATTCTTGAAGTCTTTTGCCTATTGCATTGGCTACATATGCGCCTTCAGCATAGTTGTAGGAAACATCATTGTATGAAACCAGCTTGTTTTCAGGATATTTGGAAAGGTTGTCATTGAATGCATCAAGAATATCCTCATAAGCCAAAGGATGTTCTGTCTTGTTGTAGCTATCCAAAAGTTCAATGTCTTCGGTGGAAACATAATCAATATCTTCAAGGTTTTCCTTTTCTAAAATTTGGATTAACACTTCCTTGAATACTTTAACGAATTGTATTGCCGTATGTCTGCTGAACTTATCCAAATGACTTACTGTAATGAGAAAACCGTCTTCCAAATCATTAATAACACATAAAAAGTCGCTGACCTTGTCTGCATCATCCCTAACTATTATATCGTCGCCAACTTCAAATTCATTCAAATCGTAGTTATATTCAAATGCAACGTCATTACTTAAATTAAATTCTCGTGCAGTCAATCTGAATGGATAAATACTGTTGGCCATTGATTTCAGGATTAAATCAGCCACATCGGTTACATAATCGTTAACGGATTTATTTTCACACCCAACAATGACTGGTATTGTTCGAACAAACATGCCCACAGCATCCTGCATGTAATCTTCATGACGGCCGTGTTCAGTAAAGTTATAGTAAACCTTGTCACTGCCTGTGAAACGTGAATATGTATATGCAAATACGGCATTCAATAAACTGCCCACAGTAATGTTATTGTTTTGTGTGAATAATTCGACATTTTCACGAATGTCTCTGACAGGAAGGCTGACACTGCCTATTTTTCCATTGACATCTCCTAATAAGTACTGGACGTCATCAATATCAGCGAAAGTATTATGGAAGAATTCCTGAGCGGATTTAAATTTTTCTCCGTATTGTGTTTCGAACGAATCATGGCTGGCATAAACAAAGCCATAATCGATAGCATCATCCAATTCACCCATCAAAGCCTGCTTTAATTCATTTTTAATGATTGTATGACTAGTTGCATCACTAATCATATGGTGGATATCATAGAATACAAATCTGCTGTCTTCACTATCTACAATGAAGAAGCGAGCTAAAGATTTATCCAAATCAAACGGTTTAATCAAATCAGGACAATCCCCTTTGTCAACCATTTCAACAGTTGGATAACTGTCGCAAATTAAAAGAGGCATATTTGCAGTATCCAAAACACGACTTTTCAAGATAGGATGCTTCCTGATTACAGCATGAATGGCATCTTTAATTTCATTAATAGAATTATCATGACCATATTCAAAAATTCCGGTAGTTGAATATGCCACATCTTTTTCATGAACCTTTTCATCTAAATAAATACCTAACTGGGCTTCAGATAAACAGCAGACGACATTATCATCTTCAAATTTATGATTGCCAATGAATTCCAATTCATATTTAATATTTTCAATAAATGCATTGAATTCATCACCAATATATGTGTTGCCTGCATAATCTCCAGTGATTTCATATGAATTGCCGTTGCGCACAACATTGAATGTGATTCCATAAGATTCCAAATCCTGTTTCATTTCCTCATAATCGGGAGATGATTCTGGAATAAATGATTCGAACAATTCATTTTTAAATGAAAATTCACTGCTTAAGAAATTGAAAGTGACTGGACAAGGTTTGAATTCCAATTCTTTTGTTGTGTAGATTAATGAGTAATAATTCAAACCCAAATTATTGGCCTCTTTAAATGCAGTTTTGAGGTTATAAACATCATTCATTAATGAAACATCATCATAAGCATTGTCCACATTGACCAATATTGGATATTGGCTGGTGAACCAGCCGATTGTTCTGTTTAGTTTCGCAATGCTTTCATCACGACCGTAGGTCTCACGATTGAATATTATGTCTTTGCTATATGTCTTTTTATAAGCTCTTGCGATTGCCAAAGCCCAATATTCCTCCTCAGACAACATCAAAAGACTATTGATATCATAATTCGCATCAACTCTAAATGCAAAGGGATTTGCATCGCCTTTTATAGAATAATCATCCAGCAAAGAATTTATTTTAGTCCAATGTTCTTTTTCTTCAGGGGAAATGTTGCTAAGCAAATCCTTAACATCATCCACCCAATTTTTATATGGGTATGGTCTTGAAAGGCTTATTTGTTTTCCTGCCTTTAAACTGTTGTAGATATGTGTCAAATCGGTGATTAAAATATTCCAGCTTACTCCGTCTATGATTAAATGATGAATAATTAACATGAGATAGGAAGCATCCTTGTGATGAATCAGATTAATTTCAATTAGATTGTCCATATTCAATGAATTGAATGATTTTATGAAGATTTCTTTAAGTGACTCTTCAATGTCATCAGAGATATCATATTCATTTATCTCGCAAATTTGAGTATGCACAGGCAATATCTCTTGATTCACATCCCCATTTTCATCAATGTCATATCTTACACGAAGCATGTCATGAACATTGCACAATTCATTGAAAGACTTCTGCAAAGTATCTTTATCCAATTTTTCATTGGATTTCAGGATGAAATGTTGTGAGAAATTATCCCTATTGATTTGATCAAAGAAAAATTCTTGGATAGGAAGCAAATCTATTGAGCCTTCAACTGCATCATAAGAAACACTTTCAATGCTTTGAACATTTTGCGCAATCAAATACGGAGTTTTATAATTCAATATATCTTTAGCGTTGCAGGAAATATCATTTTTCTCTAAAAGTGAAATAACACGAATTGCAGTGATAGAATCTCCACCCAAACGAATAAAGTTGTCATTTAATCCAATGCCTTTTTGATTAAACACAAGTTCGAAAGCGTCAACAATATGTCTTTCAATTTCATTTGTTGGGGCAACATATTCTTCATGCAAAGTACTCAAATCTACATCAGGCAATGCAGATTTATCAACTTTACCATTGACATTCAAAGGGATGGTATGCAATCTGATAACAAATGAAGGAACCATATAATCCGGTTCATTTTCACTCACATGATTACAGACAAGATTTTTAAGCTCATCATCACCAATATTCTCTGATGAAACAACATAAGCCACTAGTTCATGGTTGTCTCCATTTTGGATTGTTTTGACTGTAACATCATCTATGATGTCCATCTTTCTGATTGTAATTTCGACTTCTGACAGTTCCACACGGTTTCCTCTCACTTTTACTTGATTGTCTCGACGACCCACAATACCGTATGTTCCATCAGGCAACAGCCTTGCAACATCACCGGTACAATACAATCTGTTATATTCTTCATTGTCTTCAAATGGATTGGCCGTGAATGCCTTGGAGGTTTCTTCTTGTCTATTTAAGTAACCGTCAGCTAGTTGAATTCCGGACAGATATATTTCTCCGACTGCTCCAATCGGCACACGTCTGAATTCCTTATCCAGAATATATGCTTTTGTATTGTTTTGCACATACCCCACACTGCTGTAATCGATTTTGTTTGTTGTATCTGCACTGATTACATATACACAGGCTTCGGTTGGTCCATATGCATCCACAATCCTGTAATTTCTGATTTCATCTATTTGCCCTAATTTTTCTCCCCCGGCAACAAGTACTTTAAGGGAGGTTTCCTCAATTTGGCTTATAAATAGTTTGGCAATTTGTGTGGTTATATATGTGTGTGTAACTCCATGTTTCATGAAATGCTTATTCATTGCGGAGATATTTAATTTTATATCATTAGGAATCACGTTTAAGCAGGCACCTGAATATATTACAGAAAATATTGCTGCCATCGCAACATCAAAACCTATGGAAGCGAATAAGCCATAAACATCCTCAGGGAGAATGTCCAAATCACTAACATGGAAATCTATGAAATTAACTAATGATTTTCTGGTGATTTTAACGCCTTTAGGAACGCCAGTACTACCACTGGTATATAATATACAGGATAAATCACCATAATTAATATCTAATACATTTAAAGATTTAATTTTACCCTCAACAATATTTGATATATTAAAAATAATGCAATCCTTGGCCACATTCAATCCACGTTCATAAGTATCATCGTTGACAATGAGAACCTTGGATTTCGTATCTTTTATCATGAATTCGATACGTTCATTCGGGAGAGTATCATCCAATGGAACATAGATGCCGCCTGCGGACATGATACCTAAAACACTAAACATATATAATTCCGAGCGAGGGACTAAAAAGCTAACACAATCTTGAACTTCAACTCCTAAATCGGCCAGTTTTTTTCCAATTGCATCCGCTATGAAAGCACCTTCACCATAACTGTATGAAACATCATTATATGAAACCAATATCTTTTCAGGATGTTTTGTTAGGTTATCATTAAAAGCATCCATAATATCATCACAAAACAGGGGATGCTCAGTTTGATTGTAGCTATCTAAAAACTCAAGATCAGAATCAGAGGTGAAATTAATATTACCTAATTCCTCAACTTTAATCATTTCATGCAAAATTAACTTATAAGATTCAGTAAAATGCTCTATGAAATCTTTAGAATATATGGATGAATATAAAATTCGAATTGTTAATTTATCATCACTATTATTGAAAATATAGAAAGACAAATCGGCATTCAAGTCATGATCCAGTTCATCAACACCATATTTCAAATCCTCTTTATTTATAACATCACTAAATAGATTATGGGAATATTGGAATAGGATATTTGAATTCAAATCATAGTCATTAGCCAGGGTATGGAAAGGATACAAATCATATTTCATAACTGAATTGATTAAATCTGAGGAATAATCAAGGAATGAATTGACATCTTTATTTGAACAGTCAATAAGAACAGGCAACGTCTTGACAAACATTCCTACGGAGTCTGATAAATCAATATGTCCTCTTCCGTCTTCAATGATGTTGAAAAGAATTTTATCCGAACCTGTGAATCTTGATAAGGTATAAGCGAAAACGCTTGAAAAGAACTGGTTATGTGTCAAGTTATGACTTTGTAAAAATGAATTCAAATCATCAAAATCAATATCAAATGAATCGATGAATTCAAACTCGTCATTATCGTCATTAACTGACGGCAGCAAATCATGGACCTCATCCACGTCTGCCAGCATGAGGGAAAAGAATTCATTAGCGCCATCCATATAATCGGAATCGATGATTTCTTCAAATGAAAACTGCCTTAATATTCCGTAATCGGTAAAATCAACTTCTTCACCACTTAAGATTGAAATTAATCTGTTTAATAAAATATTTAGTGACGTACCGTCAAAAATCATGTGGTGGAAATCCGCACATAAGCCATTTTCAACAATAAGGAATCTGGATAAGGATTTGTCAAATTCGAAAGGTTTAACGAATGATTTGATGTCATTAACTGATCCTTCATTAATTTCAGGCTCGCCGTCAAATGCAAAGAAAAGGTCTCCATCATCATTTAATATCCGTGCCTTTAAAACAGGAAATACTTCAAAGAGTTTAATTAATGCGTTTTTAATTTCATCACTTGAATAATCGTCCCTGAAATCAATTTTAAATGGGTTGTTGTATGCCGTACCCATATCGTTAACGCTTTCGTCAAGATAAACGTTTAATTGTGATTCAGATAGAGGACACGGCTTGTCAAAAGTGTAATTGTTATCATCGATTGATGAGTGAACGTTCAGGTTAAACTTGATGTGATTAGCTATTTCATTTGGCGTTGAAAGTCCGATAAGTTCGTTTGATGAGAGATAAACGCCCAACTTTTCCTTTAACGCCAGCTGCAGCTTCATTGCAGAAAGTGAATTTCCTCCCAAAGAAACGAAATCGTCATCAATCATGACAAAATCAAGATTCAGGACTTCTTTAAAAGCATCAACAACAGCACTTACAACCTCATCGGCTATTTCAATGTCCTCACTGTTAATTGCGGTTTTTAATCTGGATTTATCGATTTTGCCGTTCAGATTTAATGGAATCTCGTCCAGTTCAATGAACAGGGACGGAATCATGTAATACGGAAGCTCATCATTTAAAGCCTCTTTTACTTCATTAATGTCTAAATTATCGTCAGTTGTGTAATATGCAATCAGGTTATCGTTGTCAACGTCAAGGTAAATGTCTGAAATCTCATTAAAGCCGTTCATTATCCTTAAGATTTCATCTGATTCTATACGGAATCCCCTGACTGAGAGCTGATCGTCTTCACGTCCGATGATTTCTATTTCACCGTCAAAATTGTAAAATCCTATATCTCCGGTACGATACATTATTTTATTATCTTGGGAGTCGCTAAAAGGGTTTTCTATAAATAATTCGTCTGTCAATTCAGGATTGTTAAGGTATCCTGGACTCATGAAATTGTTGGAAACGCAAATTTCTCCTGGAACTCCAATAGGCATCTGATTGTTGTCATCATCCAAAATGTAAACCCTTGAGTTGGCAACTGGACTGCCTAAAGGTGCGTTATTGTATTTAATGTCTTTTAAATCGTATTTTTTAGTTATTCCGCAGATTATTTCTGTCGTTCCGTAGAAATTAATAAGCTTGGTAGGTTTTTCCTTTTTGCTTAATTCATTGAGTTTTGCACCGGCCAATACGAGATAATCCAATTGAAGGTCTTCATTTTCATAAATTGGAATGCCTATGCCTGGAGGCAGAATAAGGCTGTTTAAATGATTTTCCTTAAGCTCCTTAATTAAGAGCAAACTGTCTTTCTGCTCCATTTCATTGAATATTCTGCAGCATCCTCCGAAATAGAGTGCCGCATAGATTACAAATGATGCTACAAAGGTAAATCCTAAGTAGTGACCTATTACATCGCCTTCGGAATAGTTGAAAATTTCCCTGAAGGATATTCCAACTCCAGGGATCTGGCTGTTGGAAACCATCACTCCCTTAGGAAGTCCCGTAGTTCCTGAAGTGAATATTATCGTGAATAAATCGTCACCTCGAGTGGCTATTTCAATGTCCACGTCATCCGAATCGTTCAGGTCTTCCAAATAAATAACCTTCTGCTTTAAATCAAAGGAATCGGCAATTGCCTTAGTGGATATAATATATTCGCTTTGGCTTAGGTTAAGCATATATTCGATACGTTTTATGGGATAGAAAAGGTCAATCGGAACGAATGTGGCGCTGATTTTATTTAATGCCAATACAATTTCCGGAAAGTGATAATCCCTCATAAGCATTAATGCAACACGGGTTCCGGGACCAATGCCATAGTTTTCTTTTAAGTCATTGGCAATTGAATTGCTTGACCTTTCAAGCTCCCCGAAAGTAATCTTATTGATGCCGTCATCCACTGCAAGAGCATCAGGATTGTTCAAGGCATTTTCACGAAAAGCGTGTGGTAAAAATTTATTTTCATCGACTTCAACTCGTTTTCCCTTGCAGTATTTTAAAAGCAATTCCTTCTCTTCACCGGAAAGTACATCAATATCTCCAATTAATTGCTTAGGGGAATGTGAAATCTCTTCAATCAGGCTTTCAATGTTTCCAACCATATGATTAATGTAGATATCTGAAAATAAATTCGAATTGTAGATAATCTCCAATGAATCATTATAAATGTTTAAGGTTAATGCGGAGTTATCTCCGTTTAAGACATGAATATTCTTATTTAAATCAGTGAAATCATGGATTGAATAATATGATGAGTTCTCATCTAAATAACAGGTAATGTCAACTTTTGTTTTTTCAAGGGCATTAACTAAGGTCTGTTTGAATACATCAATTAAATCGTTAAATGAGTCTTCCCGATTAACATCGACTTTTAAAAAAGCATTCTTATCCAAAGCCCCGTTCTCGTGAGGGATAATAGTTTTTAAAAGGATTCCTTCAAGCCTGTCAATGCGTGACAAGTACAGTGCGAATGCGCTTCCATAAAAATCAAATAATGAGCATCCATTATCGTTAATGAAAGCGTTGACAGAATCCTCATTGACATTGATTATTTGGCTTTTGCAGTTGTCCTCCTTTAGGTTATAGAATCTGACGTGTTCGCTTGAGTTTAAAATAAAATTTTTCCAGTAATTTTTATCCTTTTCAAAATCAGGGGAGTTGAGGTAATCATTAACTTTAGCATAATGTGAATTCAAATCATTTCCTAAAGATGATTTATTTAAATCATTGAATAATTCATAAAAGTCGTTTATTGAGGTGTAATCAAATATCAGTGAACTTATATTGGCTAAAATTTTGAATTTATCATTATCCTTTAAAACTATGAATTTATAAAGAGGCACATTAATTGAATCGTCAAAATCTAACTTGAAAAAGGAATCTGTGAGGTCACCTATATCTTTTTTAAAATCCAAAACATCAATGAAGCGATAATCAATATCTTCATTGATTAAAATTGCATTGAAATCTTCATCAAGCTGCCAATTGAAAATGCCTTTTGCCTTTTTGAAAGCCTCTTCAATAACATGGCAATTGCAATCCTCCAGATTCATTATAAATTTAACATTATTCTTCACTAGAACTCATCCCCTTAAAATTCAAAGCTGTCATAATCCATATAAGCATTTGCTTGAAAAATGATATTCCCATTAATCATTGTTATATTATATAATAAATTAAATAAATATTTATTGATGGATGTTAAAATTTAGGTCTTGATTTTTTTCAATCCGTCTATTTTTTTTGAAGAATAATGATTAAATCCGTCTTTCAAGGAACCGGATGAATTATTTTTATTTTTGAAAAATTTTTTCATTCAGATATTTTTGTAAAAGTTTCGGAAAGTTAGAGATTATCTTTTTAATGTATGTAGTTGACATTTTGGCGCTTTGTAAAATCTACTTTCAAAAATATGTTCATATAATTCTGTTTAATATCAGAAAACATTCAGTTAATGTAAAAATAGACCTTAGACGGAAAGAAAATAACTACTTAATTATATATAACTTAAAAATTAAACCATTAATTAAATAAAATTATTTGAAGAAAGGTTATATGAAAGGACATGCGATAGTTGTCATACTTATGGTCTCTCTACACTACTTTTTTTTAGAACTTATGATAGTTAAAGATTTTCATTCGTATAAAACGTATGATATTGTTCGCAACCTTATCGATTTTCAGCACTAAAACTCTAATACAAAATTTATTTTTTGTAATTATAAAATTTTTGCAAGGATTCGAAAAGCTTTTGCACAATCTTTTGGAAACGAACTTCCATGTTTTCTTCTTTTAACTTAGGCAAAATATGTTATTGAGATAATGATTGTATTTTTTCGAACTGCTTGGTGTCATAGGGCATAACAGTTGCATTCACCGAAAATAGGTGTTAGATATCTCCCCATGATAACCGGCTTGTCTTCACCGTTAAATAATCTGTCTCCTTGGGAACCATGTGTAAATCATTGCAGTCTTTATTTCTTTAAAATCTTGCCTTTAATGTCAAAAACACAAGAAAGAAATTGAAATAAAAAACAGCGATTTGAGATACACATTCAGAAATATGACAAACATTTTTATAAATTCATAATTTTATATAATTTAATAAATATAATATATAACAATCAACACAAAAGGTATCAAAATGTCAAAGAGATCAAAAATTATAGAAAATATTTTAGAAAAAAATCATCGCGAATATATTGATGATGCAGATGCCGCTGATGAGTATTTGAAGAAACGCTCCACTGAAGAAGATGAAACCTACAAAATACCAAAAAAGATATATCACACCAAAGTTGAAAGCAAAAATCTGTTTGGATGCCAAATGATAACTTTCAACGATGTTGAAGATACAGAGCGCATGGTCATATATCTTCATGGAGGTATATACGTAAATGAAATCAGACTGCCCCACATTTCTTTTTGCGACAGACTTGCAAAAAAAATCAACGGGTGCGTATTCGCTCCGATATACCCTCTCGCTCCAAACCATACCTACAAAGAAACCTATGAGATTGTTGAAAAACTGTATAATCGCCTGTTGACAACCGGAAAGCCAATTATAATCATGGGAGACTCTGCCGGAGGAGGATTGACTGCAGCATTCTGCGAATATCTGGCAGTTAAGGATATGCCTCAACCTAAAAACATAATTCTGATATCCCCATGGGTTGACATATCAATGTCCGGAGATTACGATGAGGTTGAATATGATCCAATGCTTGGAGTGGATGGTGCTCGTGAAATGGGTAAAGCCTGGGCTGGAGATTTGGACACTAAAGACTATAAGGTAAGTCCGCTATTTGGAGAAGTAGATAAGCTTCCTAAAACCACAATATTCATAGGGACCCACGAAATAATATATCCAGACATTGTCAAATTTTACAACAAACTACAGGATAATGGCGTTGATGCAGAACTGATTGTCGGTGAGGAAATGAGCCACGTGTATCCTCTTTATCCAATGGTTCCCGAAGCAAAAGAGGCATTCAATCGGATTGCTGAAATACTTCTCGACTAATTTTGAATTACTATAGAGATTTTATTAAAAAATAGAAAGATGCACACTTTTCATTTACGTCCTTATCTCTGTTCACTATAGCCACTTTGGCTGCCGGCAATATTAATGAAACTGCAGTGCATCTGAAAATTATATTATTAATGTAGAACAGACCAGCGATAATACTGTAACTGCCAAAAAGAATATAAAAACATGAATTTCATGAAAACATGGAAAAATTTATGTTTATCATGTTTTAAAAAAATGTTTGAAATATTTGCCGATACTTATCAATTGCCATTAAAAAATCATCATTTTATAAAGAAAACCAAAAATAACACGAACAATTCGTATAAAACGAAACTTATTCTAGAAACTTTGATTTGCTGATGTGTTTTTGACATTAACACTAATGATATAGAAGATCAAATTTAATTCAACTTTGCTATATCATGAGCCTTTTCAAACTAAATCTTCGAATTGCAAATGGATGATGTTAATGTTAAGTAATCTTAAAAAGAAAAAGTTAGTTGTGATGAAGTTCACAACTTTGTCTTGTTATTGAGTGCTTGTGAGTATGCATATGCTTAATTCCATTATCTGTAACGATTTCATCAATGATTTTAACATTTTCATGGGAGTGAGTATGTTCACCATCATTGTGGAAGTGATAATGTGAATGTTCGGTATATTCAGTATCGATTTTTTTAATTGAATCATCGAAATGCCTGTCATAGAGCAATGCTGCATTTAAAACCACTAAACATGATCCTGCATTGTGAACAATTGCTCCAGTTACTGGATTTAAAAGTCCCAATACAGAACAGATGATAGCCGCTGCATTGATTGCCATTGACATTGCGATATTCAATTTGATTGTAAACAATGTGGAATTAGACAGTTTTTTTAGATATGGAATCTTTCCTATATCATCACCTAAAAGTGTGATGTCAGCCGCTTCAATCGCTACATCGCTTCCAACTGATCCCATTGCAACACTTACATCGGCAGTCTTGAGAGCAGGTGCATCATTTACGCCATCTCCAATCATACATACTTTTTTACCTTCATTTTTGAGTTTTTCAATCCATGAAAGTTTTTCTTCAGGAAGTAAATTGCCAAATACTTTACCGATTCCGACTTGGTTGGCAAAGTAATTAGCAGTTTCTGAATTATCTCCTGTAAGCAATATGGTTTCAGTTCCTAATTCATGTAATCTTTCAATCATGTCTTTGGAATCTTCACGAATCATATCAGATAATCCAATCAATCCGATGACTTCATCGTTTAATGCAACAATTATTGAAGCTTTTCCTTCATGTTTTAATTTGTCTAATTGACAATTTACATCAACATTAATATTATGTTCCGAGAGAAATTTGGAGTTTCCTGCATATATCTTACCATAAGAATTTGTTGATGTAACGCCTTTTCCGGGATACATTTTAAATTCTTGTGGTTCTTCAATATCAATTTCAGCTTCTTTTGCATATTTCACAATTGCTTTGGCTAAAGGATGTTCACTTAGTTTCTCACATGAGGCAACAATTTTAAGTAAATCCTCACTAGGCAAATCATCCCTAAGGGAGATAATATCAGAAACTTCTAAATTACCGTAAGTTAAAGTACCAGTTTTATCGAATACTAAAGTATTTAAACCACCCAATGTTTCCAGCGCTTCACCGGATTTGATGAGCACACCATATTTTGTTGCTTGACCGATTGCAGCCATTATTGCAGTCGGTGTTGCAAGAATTAATGCACATGGACAGAATACCACTAAAACAGTAACTCCTCTTTCGATGTTTCCTGTTACAAGCCATGCAGCAATTGCAATTGCCAGTGCAACTGGAACTAGCCATGTTGCCCATTTGTCTGCAATTCTTTGAGTTGGGGCCTGTTTTTCATCAGCGGCTTTTACAAGATCTATTAATTTTTGAAGTGAAGAATTTTCACCTAAACTGGTTGCTTTAATGTCAATGGCACCATACAGGTTCATAGTGCCGCAGAATACTTCATCACCAACTTCTTTGTCGATTGGCAGTGATTCTCCTGTCATAATTGATTGGTCAAGTGATGAAGTACCGTTTATAATTTCACCATCCACAGGTACGCTTTCACCGGGAAGAATCCTTAAGATATCACCAATTTTTATTTCATCTACTGGAATTACTTTTTCAATTCCATTGGTTATTCTTCTTCCGGTTTGTGGAGTTAGATTAATTAAATTTTTTAAGCCTTTTTTCGCCCTTTCAACTGTCCAGTCTTCCAAAAGCGCTCCCAATGCCATAATCCATGCAACTTCGCCAGCTGCGAATACCTCTCCTATCAAAAGTGAGGCCACCATAGCTATTGCAATCAATAGGGCTGAAGAAATCCATTTTTCACGAATCAATCGGGTCATTGCCAGAAGCAGCATTGGAATACCACTTATTATTACTGTTCCCCATGCAGGATTTAAGTAAATTGGAGTATTGATTCCTAATATCATGAAAATAATTGATATTAAAAGGAATATGCCTGAAATAATTGTCATTTTTAGGCCAAATAGGAAATTGGTTATTTCATCAATCATATAAAACGCCTCAATAGTATTGCTTTTTTTGCTTTATTTAAAATACTCAGTATTACTCAAAAATTTTTTCAAGAGTTCACCCAAATTTTTGAATGCCTTGAACAATTAATTTCAGTAATTACCAAACAGCCAAAAAGTATTACTTTTTTTGAGTTCATTTATATACTCAGTATTACTAATTATAATTTTGCAATTTGAAGTATATAAAAGTATTACTTTTTTTGAGTTCATTTATATACTATGTATTACTAATTGAATATCAACATTAATTCCAAAAATAATTTCCCGTCCGATATTGGAATCCAATATTGAAAAAATCATTGTTGTTAATGTAAAACTAACTGTTAAATGAAAAGAAAAAATAGCTATTAATATATATCTTGAAATTTAAATTATTAATTAACTAATAAAATTATTTGGAGAGAGGCGATATGAAAGGACATGTGATAGTTGTCATATTTATGGTCTCTCTACCCTTATTTTTATAGATTATTGATTATTAAAGATTTTTATTTATTTGATTATTATGTTTTTTATAATCGCTTCATTTATTTGAAGTGCAAAGTTTAACTTTATTTATTTTAATTACTTCATTTATCTGAAGTTACACTATTAACTTTAATCATTTGAAGTACTTTAAATTATTAAAGTATATATGTCTAAAAACACATAGTTTAAGATAGGTGTTTTAAATGAGTATTGTTCCATTATATGTTCCAATCAATGAAATCGACAAATATTTTTATAATCGAACTGAAGATATTAAAAAGATTGCGTATTATTTAAATTCCTTAGAAATAGGAATCTCCCAATCATTGTTAATAAGGGGAGTTAGGGGTGTTGGAAAAACCTTTTTGCTTCAAAAACTTAAACAGGACTCAAAAAAGAATTTCTTAGTTTCATATATTGATATTTCTAGAATTGTAGGCATTGATGATACACAATTGACTGCACAATCAGTTTTATTGGAATTATTGGACGAAATGAACAATACTATTTATGACAAAATAAATGATGGCAAAAAAATAACTTTTCTCTTAAAAAAATTGATTGACAAATTAAAAATAAAAGATTTCAGCTTTTCAAAAGGCACCTATATAGCCGAAATACCAATACCTGCAACTGAAGACAATTACAAAAAAATCAGTAAATTTGTAATGGAATACCCGCAAAAGGTTGTTGAAAACATTGATGGTATTGATGGGTTCATAATTATAATTGATGAGTTTCAAATGCTTAAAAAATTGGAAAACCCCGAATCGTTTTTTTGGTTGCTTCGAAGTTACAGTCAATTCCAATCAAATGTTAGCTATGTAATGAGCGGATCAATCTCACAAACGTCAGATGCAATTGAAATGCTAAATGGGGCTACGGGTGCCTTTGGAGGAAGGATGATACAAATAAATATAGACCCTTTCACAAAGCAGGAAACTAAATCTTATTTCAATGATAGATTCCCGGAAATAACATTCACTGATGATGGTTTCAATCGTTTTTATGAGTATACAAAAGGAATTCCAATGTATATCAATAGTTTTTATAATGCATTGTCCTCTCATGAAACCTACGATGAAGATTTGATAGATTATATTTTTCTTAACAATATGGATCAGATTCTTGTGATGTGGATTAGAATATGGGGCACTCTAAATAAGTATGAAAAAAGGATAATCTGTGCCATGTTAAACAGGGAGGATATTTCCTGGTCTGAACTGGAAAGGAAGTTGGACATGTCCCCTGCTACATTGACTAAATATATTAAAACTCTGCAGGATAAAGGAATCATAAAATATTTTGATGGAAATTATAATTTTGAAGATTTGATGTTAAAAACATGGTTAAATCATGAAAAAGAGCGAACAGGTGTTTATCCAATGTAGATCTTCTTTTTTGAGAGAATCTGTTAAGATAACGCTGGTGATGTTGATGTTAAAAAAAGAAATGTGTTAACATTAATGTTAACAGATTTAAATTTCATAAACTTTAGGAGGTTCTCCGGAAAAGTCGGCAATTGTTGCTTTTCCTTCCTTAATGGTAAATACCTCAAATGTAGGATTGTCTCCAGATTCATACAATGCCTTTACAAGATTATTGGCATCAATCACCTTTTGCTTGATTTCCAAATCATCGATAAATTCTACTTTTCCGGCAATTCTAAGCCATTGGAATTCAGGAGTTGCAGCAGTCATTTCAAAGTTAGGGTTTGCATCCAATTCCTTATACATTGGCTTTTGGTTGCTGGTACAGAAGTATGGTTTGTTATCTTCTGCAAAATAGAATAAAATAGGCCTTACTTTTGCGTTTCCGTCAAGTCCTGTAGTTGCGAGATACTGTTGTGGGTTTTCAGTTAAGAATTTGATTACTTCTTCCATTGATATCACCTTATTCATTGATACTAAATCGATTTATTTCGCTTAGTATTAATTATAAATTGGTTTTATGGCTAATATATGCTTTTTGTTACTTTAAAGTTACCAATTTTGATTTTAAGAGTTTAGTTACTTTTTTGTAACTAAAATTTTATAAATAATCACAAATAGACAGATTCATATCCAAATGGAAATGTGATATCATGGCTAAATTCAAGGGAGATTACTGTCCGGTTGATGAAACATTAAAAATCATCAGGGGAAAATGGCACGTTCTCATTATCAGGGATCTGTTCTTCGGCAAGAAAAGATTCAAGGAATTCAAGGAGGGCAAGCCTAATTTGAGTAATAAGGTTTTGACAGATTGTTTGAAGGACTTGGAATCTAATGGACTGGTTACAAAAACCAGCATAGAGGGCTCTAAAATAACCGAATACTATTTGACTGGGGAAGGAAAACGGATGAACAGAATTATCTATGAATTGGCTGTATTTACATTAGAAAAAGATGGATCTGCAACAGATGATGGAGCTAAGGAATTTATAGAACTGTTTAGGGACACATTGGGAATTGATTAACATATGGATTTAGGAGAGTTGAATGAATAGGGAAGAACAGTTGGATTTTTTAATCAATTACTTAATTGATGAGCGAAATGAAGCTATTGAAATTCCACAGGATTATGATGCTAAAAGAAGTCTGCTTCGCTCTTTAATGAATGTAAGAATGCCCTTAAAAATTTCAGATGAATTTTTAAAAGTTCAGGATGAATTTTTAACCGCAGAAACATTAAGCAAGGATTTGACTTGTGTTGACGACATCAAGGATGTCAACGGCAAGATTATGCTTTGGCAGGGTGATATCGTAACGTTAAAGGTTGACGCCATTGTAAATGCGGCAAACTCCAAATTATTGGGTTGTTTCATTCCCCTTCATAATTGCATTGACAACATGATACACTCCGCTGCCGGTGTGCAGCTAAGAGAAGAATGTGACAATATAATGCAGCTGCAGGGTCATGACGAAGAAGTGGGCAAGGCCAAAATCACAGGAGCATATAATCTGCCTTCAAAATATGTGATACATACAGTAGGTCCCGCAATCCCTCGTGAGTCAAGGCCTTCCAAATTGGATTGTGAAGCGCTGAAAAGCTGTTATGTGTCATGTTTGGAAATAGCCAGTCAAAATAACTTGGAATCATTGGCATTTTGTGCCATTTCAACAGGTGTGTTTAATTTCCCACGAGATTTGGCGGCTGAAATAGCTGTTGGTACTGTTAAGGATTATTTGGATTCGAATGAAACCAGCTTGAAGTATGTTATCTTTGATGTGTTTTCAGATGACAGCTATGAAACATACAGGAATTTATTGTTTTAGGAGAGGAATATGGAACATTTCGTTAAAAGATTGGACAGGGCATATGATGCCATCAATGATGCGGATTATATTCTTGTCGGTGCAGGGGCTGGATTTTCTGCAGCCGCAGGCATAGAATATTCGGGCAAACGTTTTGAAGACAATTTCAAGGATTTTATTGAAAAATACGGCTTGACGGACATGTATTCTTCCGGTTTTTATCCATTTAAAACCTTGGAGGAAAAATGGGCATACTGGGCTCGCCATGTTTACATGAACAGGTATTCCGTTGGCAAAACCGAATTATACGGGCAATTGTTGGAGCTGGTCATGGATAAGGATTATTTTGTCCTCACAACCAATGTCGATCATCAGTTCTGGATTAACGGCTTTGAAGATGACAGGATTTTTGCAACACAGGGAGACTATGGCCTTTTCCAGTGTGGCGAACCTTGTCATGAAAAATTATATTCAAACAGGGATTTTGTTTATAAAGCCATTGAAAACATAAATGATTGTAAGATTCCATCTGATTTAATACCGAAGTGTCCGGTTTGCGGAAAGGAAATTACCTTGAATTTAAGGGTTGACAATACATTTGTTGAAGATGAAAAATGGGGGGAAATGTATAATAACTACTCCGGATATCTGGAGCATGTAGATGAGGACAAAAACATAGTATTTTTAGAGTTGGGCGTTGGCTTTAACACACCTGCAATAATCAGATATCCATTTGAACAGATGACATATGACAATCAGAACACCACATTGATTAGGTTAAACAGAAGTTCAGCACAGGCAATACCTCAAAACAAAGATAAGACCATCTGTTTTGATGAAAAAATTTCAGAAATATTTGAATATTGGCTTTCAAGGATTTAAGTTATTCAAATGAAAAACAGTTATCGGAAAATCTATTAATTATATATTACTTGAAATTTAAAATATTTATTAATTAAAATTATTCGGAGAGGAAGTATATGAAAACTCATGTGATAGTTGTATAACTTTTGTTCTCTCTACACTACTTTTTTTAGAAATCATGATAATTAAATATTTTCATCTATACTGGGTGAAACTGGGATGGTGGAAATACAAATCCTGAACATCTACTATAATCACTGACATAACCTGAACCAACTAATGATGCAAAGGTAACTACTTGAGTATTATTGGAAAAGTTGAGGGTAAGATGCTGAAATTATTTATAAACAATTGATGACAAGCAATTATTGTTACGCCAACAGCAACATGAAGCTGGTCAAAAGGAATCAAAAATTGCATAATCCTGATTCGCCCTTGCTGATTGGGGATGTTAATGAGGGAGATGTTGTAAAAGAGGTCAATGAGCCTAGCTATATTGATGCTCAAACTAGATTGATGTAGTTTTTAGTTAGGCCTTTGATATTTGATGTTCATAGAATGCATTTGAAAATCAATCTTACAGAATTGTGGTGTTCTTGCAGTATTATGTAAAAATTCCATCCAAAAAATTTAATCGTTTGGAAAACAAATATAAAATTAAGTTCATGTTTAAGTTTGAATGTTAAAATATTTTTTAAGATAATATGTTGGAGGATTAATAAATATGAATGAAAAGGCTAACGAAAGTTCTTGGTTTCCGTTAATAGTTGTGGCTTGTGCTTCCTTTATTATAGTGTTGGACTCTTTCTTCATGAATGTTAGCATTTCTCGAATTGTTGTTGATTTGAATGCTGATGTTAGTACTATTCAAATGATTGTGTCGTTTTGTACTCTTATCACTGCTGCGTTGATACTGTTCAGTACCAAACTTCAGGACATAGTTGGTAAAAAGAAACTGTTTGTAATTGGTGCTGCACTTTTTGGTATAGGAATATTTGCTGCAGTATTAAGTTCAAGTGTTACAATGTTTTTTGTCGGATGGGCAGCGATTAAAGGTGTTGCTGCGGCATTAATGCTGCCT